>NZ_JBFUGN010000334.1:0-5920 GCF_056402895.1 Rhizobacter sp. P3_B12
GGGCCGCAACACCGCGCCCGCGATGACGCTCGCGGCACTCGCCGGCATCGAGAACGGGCAGGACCCGATCCTCGTCGTGACCGCCGCCGACCACGTCGTCACCAAGCCTGCCGCCTTCACCGCCGCACTGCAGCGCGCCGTGCGCGCCGCCGCCGACGGCGCCATCGTGATCCTCGGCATCACGCCCGACCGCCCCGAGACCGGCTACGGCTACATCCGCAGCACGCCCGACGGCAAGGTCGCGCAGTTCGTCGAGAAGCCCGACCTCGCTACCGCCGAGCACTACCTGCGCGAAGGCCAGTACCTGTGGAACAGCGGCATGTTCGTGCTGAGGGCCTCGGTGTGGCTGGCCGCGCTGGACCAGTTCCGCCCCGACATCGCCGCCGCCACCCGCGCCTCGTGGGCCGCGCGCAGCACCGATGCGAAGTTCGTGCGCCCCGGCAAGGCCGAGTTCGCCGCGGTGCCGTCCGAATCGGTCGACTACGCGGTGATGGAACGCTGCCCCGGCAGCGCCTTCGACATCCGCATGGTCGCGCTGGACGCCGGCTGGAACGACCTCGGCGCCTGGGACGCGGTCTGGCAGGTCGCCGACAAGGACGGCCGCGGCAACGCGAGCGTCGGCGACGTGCTGCTGCAGGACAGCGACAACACGCTGGTGCATGCCACCAGCCGGCTGGTCAGCGTGATCGGCCTGAGCGACGTGGTCGTCGTCGAGACGCCCGATGCGGTGATGGTCAGCGACCGCGCCCGCAGCCAGGAGGTCAAGAAGATCGTCGGCGAGCTCGGCGCGCGCGGCCGTGGCGAGCACAACCTGCACCGCAAGGTGCACCGCCCCTGGGGCTGGTACGACAGCATCGACTCCGGCGCGCGCTTCCAGGTCAAGCGCATCCTGGTCAACCCGGGCGCCTCGCTGAGCCTGCAGATGCACCACCACCGCGCCGAACACTGGATCGTCGTCTGCGGCACCGCCGAGATCACCAACGGCGACAAGGTGATGATCCTCACCGAGAACCAGAGCACCTACATCCCCCTCGGCCAGACCCACCGGCTCGCGAACCCCGGCAAGGTGCCGCTGGAAATCATCGAAGTCCAATCGGGCTCGTACCTCGGCGAGGACGACATCGTCCGCTTCGAGGACACCTACGGGCGCACCAAGTAAAGACAGGATCCCTTCATGACCATCCTCGTGACCGGCGGCGCCGGCTTCATCGGCAGCAACTTCGTGCTGGACTGGCTGGCGCAGAGCGACGAGACCGTCGTCAACCTCGACGCGCTGACCTATGCCGGCAACCTCGAGAACCTCGCGTCGCTGAACGGCAATGCGCGGCACGTGTTCGTCAAGGGCGACATCTGCGACCGCGCGCTGGTCGACGCCACGCTTGCGCAGCACCGGCCGCGCGCCATCGTGCACTTCGCGGCCGAGAGCCACGTCGACCGCAGCATCCACGGCCCCGGCGCGTTCATGCGCACCAACATCGACGGTACCTTCACGCTGCTCGAGGCCGCACGCGGCCTGTGGGGCTCGCTCGAGGGCGACGCGAAGAGCGCTTTCCGCTTCCACCACGTCAGCACCGACGAGGTCTACGGCTCGCTGTCGCCGACCGACCCGGCCTTCGCCGAGACCAAGGGCTTCGAGCCGAACAGCCCCTACTCGGCCAGCAAGGCGGCCAGCGACCACCTGGTGCGCGCCTGGCATCACACGTACGGACTGCCGGTCGTCACCACGAACTGCAGCAACAACTACGGCCCCTATCACTTCCCCGAGAAGCTGATCCCGCTGATGATCGTCAACGCGCTGGCGGGCAAGGCACTGCCGATCTACGGCGACGGCCAGAACGTGCGCGACTGGCTGTACGTGCGCGACCACGCGAGCGCGATCCGCGCGGTGCTGGCCGGCGGCCGCGTCGGCGAGACCTACAACATCGGCGGCTGGAACGAGAAGACCAACCTGGAGATCGTCCACACGATCTGCGCGCTGCTCGACGAGCTGAAGCCCGATGCGGCCGGCTCGTACAAGCGCCTGATCACCTACGTGAAGGACCGCCCGGGCCACGACCGCCGCTATGCGATCGATGCGCGCAAGGTCGAGCGCGAGCTCGGCTGGCGCCCGGCCGAGACCTTCGACACCGGCATCCGCAAGACGGTGCAGTGGTACCTCGACAACGCCGGCTGGGTCGCCAACGTGCAGAGCGGCGGCTACCGCGACTGGGTCGCGAAGAACTACGGCGAGGCGGCGGCCGCATGAAGATTCTCCTGCTGGGCAAAGGCGGCCAGGTCGGCTGGGAGTTGCAGCGCGCCTTGGCGCCGCTGGGCGAGCTGACCGCGCTCGATTTCGACACGCCGGGCGCACTGAAGGCCGACTTCTCGAAGCCCGACACGCTGGCGGCGACGGTGCGCGCGGTGAACCCGGACGTGATCGTCAATGCCGCGGCGCACACCGCGGTCGACAAGGCCGAGAGCGAGCCGGCACTGGCGCGCGCGATCAATGCGACCGGCCCCGGCGTGCTGGCGCGCGAGGCGGCAGCACTCGGCGCCTGGCTGGTGCACTACAGCACCGACTACGTGTTCGACGGCAGCGGCCACGCGCCGCGCCGCGAAGACGCGCCGACGGCGCCGCTCAGCGTCTACGGCCAGACCAAGCTCGAGGCCGAGGAGCTGATCCGCGGCAGCGGCTGCAAGCACCTGATCCTGCGCACCAGCTGGGTCTACGCCGCGCGCGGCGGCAACTTCGCGCGCACGATGCTGCGGCTGGCGGGCGAGCGCGACAAGCTGACGGTGATCGACGACCAGGTCGGCGCGCCGACCGGCGCCGACCTGCTGGCCGACGTCAGCGTGCACGCGCTGCGCGCCGCGCTGGCCGATGCGAAGCTCGCCGGCACGTACCACGCGGTGGCCGCTGGCGAGACCAGCTGGCACGGCTATGCACGCTTCGTCATCGAATGGGCGCGTGCGCGCGGCCACGCGATCAAGGTGGCGCCCGAGGCGATCGAGCCGGTGCCGACCACCGCGTTCCCGACGCCGGCGAAACGGCCGCTGAATTCGCGGCTGTCGTGCGACAAGCTGAACCAGGCCTTCGGGCTGCGCATGCCGGCATGGCAGGCCGGCGTCGAGCGCATGCTGACCGAAGTGCTGGGCTGACAAATCCTTGGAGGAACACATGTCAATGCAATTGAACGCGGTGCCGGCCGAGCGCCGGGCCGCTCCCAAGCCGGCCGGCATCCCCTCGGGGGATCGGCGGATGTACTCATCCGACGAGGGGCTGTCATGACTCGCAAAGGCATCATCCTCGCCGGGGGCTCCGGGACCCGGCTGCACCCGGCGACGCTCGCGCTGAGCAAGCAGCTGATCCCGGTGTACGACAAGCCGATGATCTATTACCCGCTCAGCGCGCTGCTGCTGGCCGGCATCCGCGAGATCCTGATCATCAGCACGCCGCAGGACACGCCGCGCTTCCAGCAGTTGCTGGGCGACGGCCGGCAGTGGGGCCTGGACCTCAGCTACGCGGTGCAACCGAGCCCGGACGGCCTCGCGCAGGCCTTCCTGATCGGCGAGCAGTTCCTGGCCGGCGCGCCGAGCGCGCTGGTGCTGGGCGACAACATCTTCTACGGCCATGACCTGGGCACCCGGTTGACGGACGCGGCCACGCGCACCAGCGGCGCGACGGTGTTCGCCTACCCGGTGACGGATCCGGAGCGCTATGGCGTGGTCGAGTTCAACGACCAGGCGCAGGCGATCAGCCTCGAAGAGAAGCCGAAGCAGCCGAAGAGCCGCTATGCGGTGACCGGCCTGTACTTCTACGACCAGAAGGTCGTGTCGTATGCGAAGAGCCTGAAGCCGAGCCCGCGTGGCGAGCTGGAGATCACCGACCTGAACCGGCTGTACCTCGAGGCCGGCACGCTCGAAGTGCAGATCTTCGGCCGCGGCGATGCCTGGCTCGACACCGGCACGCACGATTCGCTGCTGGAGGCGAGCGCCTTCATCCAGACGCTGGAGAAGCGGCAAGGCCTGAAGGCCTGCTGCCCCGAGGAGATCTGCTGGCGCAAGGGCTGGATCACGTCGGCGCAGCTCGAAGCGCTGGCCAAGCCGCTGGCCAAGAGCGGCTACGGCCAGTACCTGCTGCAACTCATGCACGACAAGGTGTTCTGATGAAGGTGATCAAGACAGAGATTGCCGACGTGCTGGCGTTCGAGCCGAAGGTGTTCGGCGATGCGCGCGGCTTCTTCATGGAGAGCTACAACGGCCGCGTCTTCGCCGAGGCGGTCGGGCGCGAGGTGATCTTCGTGCAGGACAACCATTCGCGTTCGGCGCGTGGCGTGCTGCGCGGGTTGCACTTCCAGTACGCGCCGCACGCGCAGGGCAAGCTGGTGCGGGTGACCAGCGGTGCGGTGTTCGATGTCGCGGTCGACATCCGCCGCGCGAGCCCGACCTTCGGCCGCTGGGTCGGCATGGAGCTGAGCGCCGAGAACAACCGCCAGATGTGGATCCCGCCGGGCCTGGCGCACGGCTTCCTGGTGCTGAGCGAGACGGCCGACTTCCTCTACAAGACGACCGACTACTACGCGCCGAAGGAAGAGGGTTGCGTGCGCTGGGACGATCCGGCGCTCGCGATCGCGTGGCCGGATGTGGGTGGGCCGCCGCAGCTGTCGGCCAAGGACGCGGCGGCACTGCCGCTGCAGGAAGCGAGGCTCGAATGACGAAGGCGATGATCCTCGCGGCCGGCCAGGGCACGCGCGTGCGGCCGCTGACGCGCGACCTGCCGAAGCCGATGGTGCCGATCCTCGGCAAGCCGGTGATGGAGTACCTGATCGAGCACCTGGCGCGCTATGGCGTGCGGCAGATCATGGTCAACGTCGCGTTCAACCACCGCAAGATCGAGAGCCATTTCGGCGACGGCCACCGTTGGGGCGTCGAGATCGGTTATTCGTACGAAGGTGCGCGCGAGCACGGCGAGATCGTGCCGAAGCCGATGGGCTCGGCCGGTGGCATGAAGAAGATCCAGGATTTCTCCGGCTTCTTCGACGAGACGACCATCGTGCTGTGCGGCGACGCGCTGATCGACCTGGATTTCGGTGCGGCGCTGTTCGAGCACCGCAGCAAGGGGGCGCTCGCGAGCGTGGTGACGCTGGACGTGCCGCGCAGCGAGGTGCAGAACTACGGCATCGTGAAGTGCGACAAGGACGGCCATGTCGAGTCGTTCCAGGAGAAGCCGAAGCCGGAGGAGGCGCACAGCACGCTGGCCTCGACGGGCATCTACATCTTCGAGCCGTCGGTGCTCGACCTGGTGCCGAGCGGCACGGTGTTCGACATCGGCAGCCAGCTGTTCCCGCTGATGGTGGAGCGCCAGCTGCCGTTCTATGCGCAGAGCCGCTTCTTCAACTGGATCGACATCGGGCGCGTCAGCGACTACTGGAGCGTGCTGCAGCGGGTGCTGCGCGGCGAGGTGGCGCAGATGGACATGCCGGGGCGCGAGGTGCGGCCGGGCGTGTGGG
The DNA here is from genome assembly GCF_056402895.1 of Rhizobacter sp. P3_B12. Classification (NCBI taxonomy): domain Bacteria; kingdom Pseudomonadati; phylum Pseudomonadota; class Betaproteobacteria; order Burkholderiales; family Sphaerotilaceae; genus Rhizobacter; species Rhizobacter sp. P3_B12. Next base: position 5,490 of record NZ_JBFUGN010000334.1, read on the forward strand.
TGGGGTTGAACACGCGGGTGCCGTGGGACGAGGTGACGATCAACGGGCCGGTGTACATCGGCTCGGGCGTGGAGATCGAGCCGGGCGTGACGATCCAGGGGCCGACGTGGATCGGCACCGGCAGCCACCTGCGGCGCAATTCGAAGGTGGTGCACAGCGTGCTGTTCGAGTACACGCGGATCGGCGAGGGCCAGACCTTCACCGACATGATCGTGGCGCCTTTGTACTGCGTGGATCGCAAGGGCAAGACGTTCTACCAAGGGGACGAGGAGTRCACGCTGCGTTGGTCTGACGCACGGGCCTGAATTTCCTCCTGCGTGTCGCGGGGGGTGAGGGAATGGGCTGGGGGCTCATGCCGAGGCGGTCGCCGCCCTGGGGGCGCCGACTCCACGAAGAAGCTCGGCTTCGGGGGTGCATCGCCAAACTCCCTC
>NZ_JBFUGN010000335.1:0-5919 GCF_056402895.1 Rhizobacter sp. P3_B12
GGCCCCGGCCCGCTGGCCGCCCTCAGCACCCGCGAGCGCGAGGTGCTGGCGCGCATGGCCGCCGGCGACAGCAACAAGCTGATCGCGCGAGCCTTCGACCTGAGCCCGCACACGGTGAAGCGGCATGTCGCGAACATCCTCGACAAGCTGGGGGCGCAGACGCGCGGGCAGGCGGCGGCGCGCTGGCGCGATGCGTCATCCATGTTGGAACCCTGAAGCGGCGGCGTGCCACTCAGCCATCATGAAACGCACCCTCGACGCATCCCCGCCGCGCCACTTCGTTCCCGGCCGGTCGGGCAACCCCGCTGCCGCGACCCAGACAGAGCGATTGATCGCCGGCATGGCCACGTTCGACACGTCGCAGGAACAAGCGTGTGTGCGCGACTTCCAGCGCGACGCGACCATTCCGAATCCGGCGATGGAGGCTGCCGACGCGCAGCTCGTGCTCTGCTGGTGTGCGGACAACGATCTCTTCGACCCGTTCCGGCTGGTTGCCAAAACCTACGACGCCTGCGTTCAGCCCGCCGACGTGAACCGCTTCCGCGGCGACGGCGTCGAACTCGAATTCGAGCGCGGACACATCACCCCGGAAAACCTCGGGTTCTTCATCCGCGTGCTGCCCCATTGCCCGCAGATCAAGGGCATCGAACTGCCGATCCCGTCGACGCCCGAGCAGGCCGAGCGTCTCGCCGACGCGCTGGCCCACAGCAACGGCCTGGACCGGCTTGAACTCTACGCATCCGATGCGAACCCGCCCGATTCCGGCGCCTTGGTCCGGCTGTTCTCGCACGCCACACCACGCACCAAGTCGCTGTCCGGGCTGAGCATTCGCCTGACGCACGAGCCTGCCGGCAACGAGGCGTGGATGCCCGCACTGCGCGACGCACTGTCAACACACCTCAAGGCGGAATCAGCCTGGCTGACCCTGCCCTGGTCTGCCGAGAGACTGAGGCTGCTGGGCGACGCGATACGCGCGAATCGGTCCCTCTCATCGTTGACCCTGGGTGGCCTCATAGCGGACTCCGAGACGCTACAGGACCTGCTGGTGGACGCGCTGCAGGATCCAGCGTGCAAGCTGAAGTCGCTCTCGTTCCCCGGCGCCAGCTTCGACGCGGCGTTCGTCGACGAGGTGATCATGGCCATCAGGGCCAACGAATCGCTGATCTCGCTGGACCTCGGCAATACGCCACTGAGTCCTCCCCAGGGTGAGGCGATCGCCACGCTGCTCCAGCGCAACCGGGAGGCCGGAGCGCGTGCCTTCATGGCGAACCTCGGGCGAGTCTGACGGCGCGGGCCGCCCGCTCACACCACCACCGGCTCCGGCTCCAGCCGGATCCCGAAGCGCCCGTACACGCTCTCCTGGATCGCGCGCGCCAGCGTCACCACCTCGGAGCCGATCGCGCCGCCGCGGTTGACGATCACCAGCGCCTGCTTCTCGTAGACGCCGGCGCGGCCGATGCTCTTGCCCTTCCAGCCGCAGGCGTCGATCATCCAGCCGGCCGCCAGCTTCACGCTGCCGTCGGGCATCGGGTAGTGCACGATCTCCGGGTCGCGGCCGATGATGTCGCGGCATTGCTCCGGCGTCACGACCGGGTTCTTGAAGAAGCTGCCGGCGTTGCCGACCTGGGCCGGGTCGGGCAGCTTGGCGCGGCGGATCGCGCAGACCCAGTCGAACACCTGCTGCGAGCTCGGCGCGCCGATGCCGGTCTCGGCCATCTTGCGCTCCAGCTCCAGGTAGCCCAGCACCGGCTGCCACGGCTTCGGCAGGCGGAAACGCACCCGCGTGATCACGCTGCGGCCGGCCAGCGAATGCTTGAAGACGCTGTCGCGGTAGCCGAAGGCGCAGATGCCGCTCGCCAGCGTGACGCCGCGCCCGGTGACCAGGTCGACCGCGTCCAGCGACTCGAAGCGGTCCTTCAGCTCGATGCCGTAGGCGCCGATGTTCTGCACCGGCGCGGCACCCACCGTGCCCGGGATCAGCGCCATGTTCTCCAGGCCCGGCCAGCCCTGGGACAGCGTCCACGCGACGAACTCGTGCCAGTTCTCGCCGGCCCCGGCCTCGACGATCCACGCGGTGTCGGTTTCGCGCACCAGCGCGCGGCCCTTGACCTCGACTTTCAGCACCACCTGCGGCATGTCGCGGGTCAGCACGATGTTGCTGCCGCCGCCCAGCACGAACTTCGGCGCGCGGCCGAGCTGGGGGTGGTCGACGACGCGTCGCACGTCCGCATCGCTGGCAATGCGCACCAAAGTGTGTGCGACAGCCGGCAATCCGAAGCTGTTGTAGGGTTTCAGGCTGACGCCCGATTCGATTTGCATGCGAGAATTTTCGCCGATCCAGAGAGGAACTACCGACCATGCCCAGCTTCGATGCCGTACTCGACCCCAATCTCGTCGAAGTGCGCAATGCCGTGGACCAGACCGCCAAGGAAATCGGCACCCGTTTCGACTTCAAGGGCTCGTCCGCCCGTGTCGAATTGAAAGAGAAGGAACTGACGGTCTACGCCGACAGCGACTTCCAGATCGGCCAGGTGATGGACATCCTGCTGGCCAAGCTCACCAAGCGCAGCGTCGACATCCGCTTCCTCGACCGCAGCGCGAAGATCGAGAAGATCGGCGGCGACAAGGTCAAGCAGTTGATCACCGTCAAGAACGGCATCGACAGCGACACCGCGAAGAAGATCCAGACGCTGATCAAGCAGAGCAAGATGAAGGTGCAGGCCGCGATCCAGGGCGACACGGTGCGCGTCACCGGCGCCAAGCGCGACGACCTGCAGGCCGCGATGGCGCTGATCCGCAAGGAAGTGACCGACGCGCCGTTGAGCTTCGACAACTTCCGCGACTGATGGGCCGCGCTCTCGTCGCCGCCGCGCTGGCGGCCGGCGCGCTGCTCGCTGCGGCCGCCTCCGCCCAGACCGTCTCGATGAGCGGCGCGCTGGGCGACAACAAGGCGCTGCTGATGATCAACGGCGCACCGCGCACGGTCACGGTCGGCAGCACCGTGCAGGGCGTCAAGCTGATCAGCATGTCGGGCGGCGAGGCCGTCGTCGAGGTCGGCGGCGAGCGCCAGCAGCTGCGGCTCGGCGGCGTGCAGGTCAGCCTGGGCGCCGCGCCGGTCGAAGGCGGCGGCAGCCGCATCGTGCTGCCGGTCGGTCCGGGCGGCCATTTCTACTCGCAGGGCTCGATCAACGGCAAGGCGGTGGTGTTCGTCGTCGACACCGGCGCCACCACCGTGAGCATCTCCCAGTCGGAAGCCGATGCGATCGGCCTGAAGTACCGCGACGGCCAGCGCGGCATGGTCAACACCGCCAACGGCTCGGTGCCGGCCTACCGCCTCACGCTGAATTCGGTGCGCATCGGCGACGTGCAGGTGTTCAACGTCGAGGCCGTCGTCCTGCCGGCGTCGATGAGCCAGGTGCTGCTCGGCAACAGCTTCCTGTCGCGCTTCCAGATGAAGCGCGACAACGACACGATGACGCTGGACAAGAAGCCGTAGAGCCGACCCTCACTGGGGTGGCTTGGCGAAGGCAAAGCTCACGAGCGCCACCACGCCGAGCCCCGCCAGCATCAGCAGCAGCTCGCGGTAGCCGGGCAGCGCCAGCAGCAGCCAGGCCGTCAGCACCGGCGCAGCCGCCCGCGACAACAGCGCGATCGCCGACATCGCCCCGCCGATGCGCCCGACGTGCGCCCGGCCGAAGTACTCGGGCACCAGGTTGCCACGCACGATCGTCACCAGGCCGTTGGCGATGCCGAACAGCACCGCGAACACGATCAGTGCCGCCAGGTTCTCGGCCAGCGCGAAGATCGCGAACGACAGCGGCAGGCCGCCCAGCACCGCCAGGCCCAGCCCGCGCGGCGTGACGCGGCGCCCGAAGGCGAGGAACACGAAGCGCCCCGCCACCTGCGCCGGCCCGATCCAGGTCAGCACCGCGAGCGCCTGCACCTCGCTGCGCCCCTTCGACGCGAAGATCGGCATGACGTGCGCCCACAGCGTGGCCGCCGCGAACGAGTACAGCGTGAAGGTGGCGGTGAGCAGCCAGAACGCGCGGTGGCGCAGGGCCTCGTGCAGCGTCGCATCGTCGGCGGCGTCGTGCGTGCCGCGCGGCGCTTGCGGCGGATCGCTGCCGCGCAGCGCCCAGGCGTGCAACGGTGCCACGCCCAGCAGCAGCACGGCGCCGATCACCGCCAACGCGACGCGCCAGCCCCAGGCGTTCACCAGCCAGGCCACCGCTGGAAACGACAGCGTGCTCGCGAAGCCGCCCACCAGCGTCAGCGACGTGATGCCGTCGCGGTAGCGTTCGGGGAAACGCTTGGTCAGCACGGTGAACGCCGGCTCGTACAGGATCATTGCCATCGCCGCGCCCAGCAGCACCCACGCGAGGTACAGCGTGGCCGGCTGCGCCACCTGCGACCACAGCAGGAAACCGGCACCGGCCAGCACCGCGCCGAGCGTCATCACGCCACGCCCGTGGCCGCGGTCGATCGCGGCGCCGGCCGCATAGCTGCTCGCGCCCCACACCGCCAGGCCCAGCGTGAAGGCGCCCATCAACACGGGTTTGCTCCAACCCAGCGACTGCTGCATCGGCAGCACGAAGGACGAGAATGCGTAGTACAGCGCCGCCCAGCTCACCAGCTGGCCGGCAGCCAGCGCGGCCACGGTGGATCGATAGGAAGAAGTCACCGCGGGATTATCGGTAGGCCCGTTGTCGCCGCAGGGACATCCCGTAAACGCACGACCGTGCTAAAACGCGGCGCACAGGAGACACGACGATGGATTTGAACTTCACGCCCGAAGAGCAGGCCTTCCGACAGAAGATCCGCGGCTGGGTGGCCGAGCACCTGCCGAAGGACATCAGCCACAAGGTGCACAACGCGCTGCGCCTGTCGAAGGACGATCTGCAGCGCTGGGCGAAGATCCTCGGCCAGCAGGGCTGGCACGGCTGGGCCTGGCCGACGCAGTTCGGCGGCCCGGGCTGGAACGCGATCCAGCGCCACCTGTTCGAGGAAGAGTGCGCGCTGGCCGGTGCGCCGCGCGTCGTGCCGTTCGGTCCGGTGATGGTCGCGCCGGTGATCATGGCCTTCGGCTCGCCCGAGCAGCAGAAGCGCCACCTGCCCGGCATCATGAGCGGCGAGGTGTGGTGGAGCCAGGGCTACAGCGAGCCGGGCTCGGGCTCCGACCTCGCGTCGCTGAAGTGCCGCGCCGAGCGCCGCGGCGACTACTACATCGTCAACGGCCAGAAGACCTGGACCACGCTCGGCCAGTACGGCGACTGGATCTTCTGCCTGGTGCGCACCAGCACTGAAGGCAAGCCGCAGACCGGCATCAGCTTCCTGCTGATCGACATGAAGAGCCCCGGCATCACGGTGCGCCCGATCATCACGATGGACGGCGAGCACGAGGTCAACGAGGTCTGGTTCGACGACGTCGAGGTGCCGGCGGACAACCTGGTCGGCGAAGAGAACAAGGGCTGGACCTACGCCAAGTACCTGCTGGCGCACGAGCGCACCAACATCGCCGACGTGAACCGCTCGAAGCGCGAGCTGGAGCGTCTCAAGCGCATCGCGAAGGCGGAGAAGGTCTACGACGACGTGCGCTTCCGCGACGAGATCGCGAAGCTGGAGGTCGAGATCGTCGCGCTGGAGATGATGGTGCTGCGGGTGCTGAGCGCTGAAAAGTCCGGCAAGCAGTCGCTCGACGTGGCCGGGTTGCTGAAGATCCGCGGCAGCGAGATCCAGCAGCGCCTGACCGAGCTGCTGATGCTGGCGGCCGGGCCGTACAGCGTGCCCTTCATCCACGACGCGATGGAGGCCGGCTGGCAGGGTGACCACGTCGGCGCGGCGTACTGCGCGCCGCTGGCCGCGACCTACTTCAACGTGCGCAAGACAACCATCTACGGCGGCAGCAACGAAGTGCAACGC
>NZ_JBFUGN010000336.1:0-5906 GCF_056402895.1 Rhizobacter sp. P3_B12
ACCGAGTGTAGTGCCGGCTGCGTGCTCAGCCCTTCTTGGCCGGCGGCTTGCCGCCTTGCCCGCCGCCCTGTCCACCCCCTGGCGGGCCGCCGGCCGGGCGCAGTGCGAGCACGTCGCCGATCTTCTGGCAGGTGCCCGAGATGGTCTCGCCGTTGCGGCCGGCGAAGCTCGCGGTGGCGCCTTCGGCCTTGCCGTTGCACGCGGCGATCGCCTCGGGCGGCGGTGCCGGCGGCTTGCCGCCTTGCGATGGGGCCGGGTCGGCGGCGGTGCCTGCCAGCGGCAGCGCCAGCAGCAGGGTGGCCGCGGCGGCGGCGAGGGTGCGGTTCAAGGTCGTCATGTCGCTGTCTCCTTCGTCAAAAAAAGGGTCTCAGGCCGCGATGCCCACGGTCAGCGCGGCGGTGTAGCCGGCCGCGACGCTGCCGCTCAGCGCTGCCATCTGCAGCGTGACGCCGTCGCTGAACACGTTGTCGGTCGCGAAGCTCATCTGGTTCAGGTTGCTCACGCTCGCGCTGTAGCCGCTGGCGGTGCTGTAGACGGTGCTGCAATCGGCGACCGGGAACGCCATCTGCGAGGTCTTGATCTTGCTGGTCGACGAGGTGGCGGTGGCCAGGCTGCGGTACACCTCGAAGTGGATGTGCGGCATGCGGCCGGCGTAGCAGCCGGGGAACACGGTGGTGAACGTGACCTGCCCGTTGGCATCGGTCTCCTGCACACCGCGCAGATAGTTCTGGTTGGTGACTCCCGACGAGTACATCGAGTAGCGCCCCTCCCGGTCGCAGTGCCACAGGTAGATCGCATGGCCGGAGAGGTCGGCGCAACTGGTGTTCGTGTCGACCAGCGTCAGCGTGACGGTCAGCGTGACGCCCTCTGCCGAGCCCAGGCTGCTGGGGAGGCTCGACCGGATGTCGCTGCGCACGATGCCGCTCACGCCCAGAACATTGGCGACGCTGCCGTTCGCGGTGTTCGAGCCATCGCCGGGGTAGGGACCGGCGGTCTCCTCCGGGATGACCGAGCAGGTGCTGCTGCTGGAACCGGAAGATCCACCGGAGCTGCCGGATCCCGAGGAACTGCTGGTATCGGCCGTGGAGGAACTGCCGCCACCACCGCAACCGAGCAGTGACGACACCGCGGACACCGCGCCGACACCGGCCAGCCAGGTCAGCGCGCGCCGGCGCTGCATCACCTGCAGGTCGTGGACGAGGCCGAGGTCGTGCTCGTGCTGGTGAAGAGGCCCGTGGGGGTCGCATGAGGGCTGCTCGTGGTCGAGGGCGTGGTGGCGAAGGGTGTCGGACATGGTGTTGGCGAAGCAGTGGCTGTGAGGCTGCCGATGCTGGTCGCCGACGGTGTCGCAAATATCGTTGCTTTGTATCAACTTGGACACGGTCCATTTGAACTGTGTCTGCGCTGTGCCCGCGGGGCGATCAGGCGCGTGGCAGCAGCAACCGGGCCCGCAAGCCGCCTTCGGGCCGGTTCGACAATGTCAGTTGGCCCCCCAGCCGTTCGGCCAGGTCGCGTGCGATGTAGAGGCCCAGCCCGGTGCCACCGCCGCTGGCGGCACCGCGGCCGCGCGCAATGTCGACCCGGTAGAACGGGCGGAACACCGTCTCCAGCTGGTCCTCGGGGATGCCGGGGCCGTGGTCGTCGATGTAAAGCTCCAACTCGCGGGGATGGCCGCGCAGGCTCAGCTCGGCCGAACCGGCATGGCGCAGCGCGTTGCCGATCAGGTTGCCGAGGATGCGGCCGAGGGCTTCGCTCTGCGCCAGCACGACGGCCTCGCCGCCGCTGTCGTCGGCCAGGCGCACCGCCAGCCCCTGCTCGACCCGGTCGTCGACCTGGGCCTGCAGCAGGGCGCGCAGGTCGACGCGCTGGCGCGCCTGCGGCGCATGCTGGTCGCGCAGCATGGCCAGGACGCTGCCGATCAGCGCGTCCATCTCCTGCAGGTCGGCGATGCAGCGTTCGGTCTGCGCCCCCGGCTCCATCGTCTCGAGCCGCAGGCGCAGCCGGGCCAGCGGCGTGCGCAGGTCGTGCGAGATCGCGGCCATCAGCAGGCCCTGCGCGCCGAACTGCTCGTGCAGGCGCTGCGCCATCGTGTTGAACACCTGCGCGGCCTGGCGCACCTCGCGCGTGCCCGCCTGCTCGTCGAGCGCCGGCGCCGGGCGGCGTTGCGCGATCGCCTGGCCGAGCGCGCGCGACGCATCGGCCAGCCGGCGCATCGGCTGCGACAGCCACTGCGCGCCCCACCAGGCGGCCCCGCCGATCACGAGGAAGCGCACCAGGTAGTCGAGCCACAGCGAGCGCATCGGCGGCGTGCCGCCCGATGCTCGCCCGGGTTGCAGCGGGGGAGGCGGTCCGCCCGGGCCGCCCTCGGGCAGCAGGCCGGGCGGCAGCGACGACAGCGGCGGCACGCCCATGCCGTCGCGTCCGGGCGCGGGCGAACCCATCGGCGGGCCGTTGCCCAGCCCGTCGGCCACGCTGCGCACCGCCGCGAAGCTGAGGAAGTGACTGGCCACCAGCGCGACCCACATCAGCAGCATCAGGCGCTTGAACAGCGTGTCGCTGAACGGCGTGTGGCTGAACAGCCGGCGCAGTCGCTGCAGCAGGCTCAAGCGCGCGCCTCGCCGTCGCTGCCGTTGAACAGGTAGCCCTCGCCGCGCACGGTGCGGATCAGGTTCGGCTCGTCGAGCTTCTGGCGCAGCCGCGACACCGTCAGGTCGATGCTGCGGTCGGTCACCTCGGCGCCGGGGGCGCGCGTGAGGTCGAGYAGCTGGTCGCGGCTCAGCACGCGGTTCGGGTGGTCGACGAAGGCCGACAGCAGCCGGAACTCGGCCGACGACAGCGCCACCACCACCTGCTGCGGCGAGGTCAGCTGGCGGCGCAGCCGGTCGAAGGTCCAGCCGGCGAACTGCAGCACGGTGGCCGTCGGCGCGGCGACCGGTGCGGCGCCGGCGCGGCGCAGCACCGYRYGGATGCGCGCCACSAGCTCGCGCGGCTCRAACGGCTTGGGCAGGTAGTCGTCGGCGCCSAGCTCGAGGCCGACGACGCGGCTCGCCGGGTCGCCCTGCGCGGTCAGCATGATCACCGGCAGCGGCGCGATCTCGCGCACCCAGCGGAACAGGTCGAGCCCGTTGCCGTCGGGCAGCATCAGGTCGAGCAGCAGCACCTTGTACGGGTCGGGGCCGCCCAGCCCCGCGCGCAGCACGCGCCGCAGGCTCGCGGCATCGGCCACCGCGCTCACCCGCATGCCGTAGCGCTGCAGGTAGTCGCTGACGAGCTGGCGCAGATCGAGGTCGTCATCGACCAGCAGGACGTGGATCATCGTCAGGAGCGGAACAGYCGCGAGTACTGCGCCTCGTGGCGTGCCGACAGGATCGCCAGCATCGGCGTGAAGGCCTGGCGCTCGGCGTGGGTGGCCGCGATCGCGCGGTCGACGGCCGCGGGCATCGCGTCGGCCAGGGCGGCCAGCACGCGCTGGCCGGCGTTCTGGCCGAGCGGTACGGATTTGAGCGCGGCCTGCACCATGTTCTCGGCCCAGCCGAAGCACAGGCTCAGCAGCGCATCGCGCAGCGGCGCGCCGGTCTGCGCGGCGGCCAGTGCGAACGCCACCGGCCAGGTCGGTGCCGGCTTCAGGGCGGCCAGCACCGCGAGGCGCTCGTCGGCGAGGCCGCGGTTCTTCAGCCACTCGAGCAGCGAGCGGCCCATCTGTTCGGCCTGCAGGCGCATCTCGCTGCTCTCGCGGGTCTGCACGACCCAGTCGTTCAGCTCGCGGATCGCGTCGCGGTCGTCACGCTGCCACGCCGCGAAAGCCTTGGCGGCGAGCGGCAGGTCGCTGCGGGCCAAGCCCAGGCGCAGCTGGTCGAGCAGCCAGGCGGCGGTCTGCGCCTCGGTGGTGACGAGGCCGGCATCGACCCCCGACTCCAGCCCTTCGGAGTAGCTGAAGCCGCCGACCGGCAGCGCCGGCGAGGCCAGCCACATCAGTTGCAGCAGCGAGGCGGCGCTGGTCGGGGTGGGGGCGCGGCGGACGCGGGGCATCGGTGTCAGTGGCCGTGGTGGTCGTGACCGTGGTGATCGTGCCCGTGCCCGTGGTCATGGCCCTCGTGCCCGTGGTCGTGATCGTCGTGGTCGTGCCCGTGATGCGCGTGCGCACCGGCCGCATACGCGCCGCCCTCCGGCTCGAACGCCGCCGAGGCCTCGTTCACGATCAGGTGCATCTGCCGCAGCATGTCGGCCAGCACGTGGTCGGGTTCGAGCTTCAGGTGATCGGGCTTCAGCTCGAGCTGCACATGCCGGTTGCCCAGGTGGTAGGCGGCGCGCAGCAGGTCGAACGGCGTGCCGTGCTGCGTGCAGTGCGTCACGACCAGCACCGGCTGCGGCGCCGCGACCACGCGGATCAGCGAGCCGTCTTCGGCCACCAGCACGTCGCCGCCGCGCACCGCGGTGCCGCGCGGCAGGAACACGCCGAGCGTGCGGCCCTGCGAGTCGGTGGCATCGAAGCGGCTCTTCTGGCGCACGTCCCAGTCGAGTTCGACGGATGCGGCGCGTTTGACGAGGGCAGGGGCCAATCCATGGCCCTGCGCAAGGAGTTTGTTCACGGTCAGCATGGTGTGAGTGTGGCAGGAAAACCCTGGGGGATTTCCGTTCAGGATCCGGGACGGAAGGTCGATATTCCCCTGGATCAGAACAAGGATGGGACCCATGAAACTGCTCCAGGATGTCCGCATCGGCGTGCGCCTCGCCCTCGGGTTCGCCAGCGTGCTGCTGCTCTCGTGCGCCACGATCGGCCAGAGCTTCTTCGAGATGTCGCAGCTGCAGGGCCGCTTCGACGACCTGGCGGGCATGACGATGCCGGCGATGAACGGCGTGTCCGAGCTCGGCACGGCGGCGCGCGGCATGCGCGGCGCGCAGGAACTGCTGGCCACGCGCTGGAGCGAAGCCGAGCGGGCRACGCAGGCCGACGCCTTCAAGAAGCACCATGCGCGCTTCGTCGAGCAGATCCAGCTGCTGCGCAGCCTGCCGCGGGCCGATGCGATCGAGCCGCAGCTGGCGCCGGTGGACGGTGCGCTCAAATCCTACGACGCGAGCTCGGCCGAGATCGAACGGCTGCTGGCCAGCACCGACGACGCCGAGCGCTTCCAGAAGGTCAAGAAGCTGCTCGAAGGCGAGACGCTCGCCAACTTCACGACGCTGAGCAAGGCGGCCGCCGAACTCACCAAGGTGATCCGCGACGATGCCGATGCGCGCATCGTGGCGGCGAGCGCCGGCAACCAGCGTTCGCGCACCGCGATGGCCGTCGGCGGCGCGATCGCGCTGGCACTCGGCAGCCTGCTGGCCTGGGGCCTGACGACCAGCGTCGTGCGCCCGATGCGCAGCGGCATGGCCGCCTTGCAGCGCATCGCCGGTGGCGACCTGTCGGGCCGCGTCGACAGCGAGCGCAAGGACGAGATGGGCCAGCTGATGGCGGCCCTCGCGCAGATGCAGGACAACCTGCGCACCGCCGTCGGCGACATCCGCAATTCGAGCGATTCGGTGTACAGCGCGGCGTCGGAGATCGCGCAGGGCAACCTGTCGCTGTCGGACCGCACCGAGCGGCAGGCGGCCAGCCTGGAGGAGACGGCGTCGTCGATGGAGACGATGTCGGCCACCGTGAAGGACAGCGCCGGCACCGTGAACCGCGTCGAGGAGATCTCGCGCAGCGCCCGCCAGGCGGCCGGCCGCGGCCAGCAGGTGGTGGGCGACGTGGTCAAGACGATGCAGGAGATCCAGCAGTCGAGCGACCGCATCGCCTCGATCATCTCGGTGATCGACGGCATCGCGTTCCAGACCAACATCCTCGCGCTGAACGCCGCGGTGGAAGCGGCGCGCGCCGGCGAGCAGGGCCGCGGCTTCGCGGTGGTGGCCGGCGAGGTGCG
>NZ_JBFUGN010000337.1:0-5906 GCF_056402895.1 Rhizobacter sp. P3_B12
GTGCTGCAATGAGGGCATGAACACCCTGCCCGCGATCTTCCTGTCCCACGGCTCGCCGATGCTGGCGCTGGAACCCGGCGCCACCGGCCCGTTCCTGCAGCGCCTGGGCGCAGCGCTCGACGCCCACCACCCGCGCCCGAAGGCGATCCTCGCCGTGTCGGCGCACAGCCTGGCGCGCGAGCCGGTGCTGCTGGGCGCGGCCACGCACCAGGCGGTGCACGACTTCGGCGGCTTCCCCGACGCGCTCTACCAGCTGCAGTACAACCCGCCCGGCGCACCGGAACTGGCCACGCAGGTCGAGGCGCGGCTGCGCGCGGCCGGCCTGCCGGTGCACCACAGCGACGAAGGCGGCCTGGACCACGGCATCTGGAGCATGCTGCGCTTCATGCGCCCGCAGGCCGACATCCCGGTGCTGCCGCTCGCGTGGGTGCCCAACCTGCCGCCGGCGCAGCAGTTCGCGCTCGGCGAGCTGCTGGCCTCGCTGGCCGACGAGGGCGTGCTGGTGATGGGCAGCGGCAGCATCACGCACAACCTGCGCCGCATCGTCAGCAACGGCCGGCCGGCACTCGACGCCGCCGAGATCGCCGAGAGCGCGGGCTTCCGACGCTGGATGCTCGAGCGCAGCGCCGCCCGCGACTGGGAAGCGCTGTTCGACTACCGCCGGCAGGCGCCCGCTGCGGTCGACATGCACCCGACCGACGAGCACCTGCTGCCGTGGTACGTGGCGGCCGGCGCCGGCGGCCGTGCGCACGCGCCCGAGCGGCTGCACGAGGCGGTCACGTATGGGTGCCTGGGGATGGATGCGTATGCGTTCGGGCCGGGGGCCGCGGCGCTGAAGCAGCAGCTCGCCGCCTGACAGCGGCGGACCCTCAGCGCGCGAGTGCGACGACGCCGGAGGCCGGCGCACTCGCCGCGCGGGCCGAAGCCGCCGCCCGATCCTCGCCGTACTGCTTCGCGAGCGCGGCGACGTCCTGCCCGGTGCGGGCGATCAGCATGCGCGCCGCACCGATCTCGCCGAACTGGCTCATGTCGAGCACCCACCGGGTCTCGCGCTCGATCTGCGCACACGACCACTCGGTGCCGGCCGCGGCGGCCATCGGCTTCAGCGCCTGCGACATCGCGTCGCGCTCCAGGCGCAGCGCCTGCAGGCGCTCGGCCGGCCAGCCGACGCGCGCCCCCAGCGCCTGGCCGATCGCCATGTCGAGCAGCGTGGTCGAGCGCTTCGACAGCAGCTCGGCGATGTCGGCACACACCTGCAGGCGGTTGCCGTCGCGCACCGCATTTGCATCGCAGTGCTGCATCAGCGTCTTCAGCCCCGGCATCGCCAGCGCCGACTCGACCGCCTCCGCGCGTGCCATCACCGCGCGCCGCTCGATGGCCGGCGTGCCCGGCGGCAGGTTGCGCAGCGCGAGCGCGCTGACCTGGCCCCAGCGCAGGTCGGCGGTCGTCGCCTTCGAGGCGCGGTACAAGGCCTCGTCGACGAGGCCCGTCTCGCCGCGCTGGTCGGCCTCGGAAGCAACCTCCAGCCAGGCGTCGGCATTGTTCGGGTCGAGCGTCGCGAGCTGGCGTGTCGACAGCATCTGGCAGGCACCGCCGGGGCTCGCCCGGCAGGCCCGCCATGCGAGCGTGTAGACGGCCGGCGAGCGCGTCGCGACCGCCATCTGCGCGAGCGCATCGCGCTGCGACGCGTTGGCGCCCACGCGGGCCTGGCGCTGCAGCTCGGATTCGCCCGGTTCGGCCGGCGCGTTGCAATCGGCACCGTCACAGGGCTGCGGCGCGTTCCCATGCGGCGGCCCCTCGTCGCGTTGCAGCAGCAGGCCGGCGGCACGCGCCAGCTCGTCCGGCTGCTGGGCCAGCGTCGTGACCAGGCGCCGGCGGGCTGCATCGCCGGCCGTCGTGAAGAGCGTGCGGTCGAGCGGCTGGCCGCCCTTGGCCTTCACGCGGCCGATGCCGCAGACCTCGATCTCGTCGGCCGCCAACGGTGTGCTGGCCGCTGCAGCGGCGGCCGTTACCGCGTTGCCGTAGGCCTCGGCGAAGCCGTCCATCAACGGCGGGCCGGGCATCGGGAAGGTCTGCGGCGCGGACGCCGCGGAATCGACCGCCTCGGCGACGACCGGTTCGGCCGGCGGCACCGGTGCCTGCGGCGAGCCTTGCCAGACGAGCGCGAACAGCAAGGCGACCAAGGCCAGGCCCACCGTCGCGCGCACCGCGTTGCCGGGCGGCCCGCTCATTGGAGCACCTTCGTGCTGCGCACTCCGGTATTCGCCCTTGGGGCGGCCCGGCGGGCTCATACGCCGCCCTCGGCAATCGCCTCCTTGACGGCGGCCACCTGCCGCCGCGACACCACCAGCCAGTCGTCGACCGGTGCGACGCGCACCACCCAGCCTTCGACCGCTTCGCCGCCGTCCTCGCCCGGCAGGGTGCGCCGCTCGAGCGCGCGCAGCGCGCGGCGGGCGACCAGCGCATTGCGGTGGATGCGCAGGAAGCGTTCGCCCAGGCGTTGCTCCAGGTCGGTCAGGGCGTCATCGAGCACATGGGTGTGGGTGGCGGTGCGCAGGGTCACGTACTTCAACTCCGCTTTCAGGTACAGCACTTCGGACACCGGCACGCGCAGCTTGCGGCCCAGGTCGTTGACGAGGATCACCGGTTCGTCGTCCGGCATCGCCGCGGCCGGCGCCGCCCGCGGCGCCAGCCGCTGCACGACGCGCTGCAGCGCCGCCTGCAGGCGCTCGCGGCGCACCGGCTTGGTCAGGTAGTCGGCGGCATCGAGCTCGAAGGCCTGCAGCGCATGCTCGGCGTGCGCGGTGACGAACACGATGGCCGGCGGGTCGCTGCGGCGGCGCAGCTGGGCGGCCAGCTGGCGCCCGTCGGGGCCGGGCATGTGGATGTCGAGCAGCAGCAGGTCGCAGGCGTTGGCGGCCAGCCATTCGAGCGCCTGCTGCGCATTGCCGGCCTCGCCGACCACCTCGGCGCGCGGCTCGACGCAATCGCCCACCAGGCCGCGCAGGCGCAGCCGCGCCAGCGGCTCGTCATCGACCAGCAGCACGCGCAGCGGCGCCAGGGCGGAGGGGTTGCTCATGGCAGGCAGCTCACAGCGGCACCACGATCTGGACGCGGAACACGTCGCGGTCGAGCTGGGTCTCGAACTGCGCCGCCACGTCGTGCATCAGCTTCAGCCGCTCGCGCACGTTGCGCAGCGCCATGCCGCTGCCGGGGCGCGAGCCGGAACGCGGCACGGTGTTGGCGATGCTGACCACCGCATGTGCCCGCTTGACGCGCGTGCGGATGCGGATCACGCCGCCGTCGGGCGAGGGTTCGACGCCATGGCGCACCGCGTTCTCGACCAGCGGCTGCAGCAGCAGCGGCGGCACGCGCGCGGCGCCGGCGTCCTCGTCGAGGTCCCAGCTGAGCTGCAGGCGCTCGCCGAAGCGGATCTGCTCGATCGCCAGGTAGCGCTGCGCGAGCGCGACCTCTTCGCTCAGGCTGACCGATTCGTCGGTCGCGCTGAGCGCGACGCGGAACAGCTCGGCCAGGTCTTCGAGCAGGTGCTCGGTGCGGGCCGGGTCGAGCCGGGCCAGCGCGATCGCGGTGTTGAGGGTGTTGAACAGGAAGTGCGGGCGGATGCGCGACTGCAATTCGGCCAGCCGAGCTGCGGTGTCGGCCGGCAGCCGGGCGCGCGCGCGCAGCGTCAGCCAGTAGAACAGCGCGGCGGCGAGCGCGGCGCCGGCCAGCATCGGCGCGGCCAGCCGCATGGTGTCCTGCAGCCGGATGTCGACCGCCAGCAGCAGCGCCCAGCCGAACGCACCGCTCAGGCCGCCGATGCAGACCGCGGCGCACCACTGGCCGGCCACCGGCAACCGGGCGAGCGGGCGCTTCAGCAGGCACACCGACACCAGCCACAGCAACACTGCCGGCAGTGCAATGCCGGTGGCCTGGCCGAGCAGGTTCAGCCAGGCCGACAGCGTGGGCGCCGCGAAGCTGACGCCGACCGCGACGACGCCGTGCACGAAGAACAGTGCGCGCAGCACGACGCCGACGTGGCAGACGTCGAAGGCCGACACCGGCCCGAGCGGCTGGCGGGCCAGCGGCACCGCGCCGAAGTTGGTGGAATTGAAGATGCTGCTGCCGCGCTGCTCGTCGGGTCGGGTCGACTCGGACCACAGCGGCGCCGGGCGGCTGGGCGTGGGGGCGAAGGCGGAGGTGGTCGCGTGGGGTTCGGGCATGGCGGTTGGATGGCCGAATAGAATCCGGGGCTTCCCCCGGTGCCTGCGGCCACCAGTGCATTGTCGCCAACTGGCGCCGCCCGGCAACCGAGCCTACCAAGCGTTACACGACGCCCCGTTGCGAGCGCCCCGACGATGTCAGCCAATCAACTCGACAAGAAATCCGAAGCCTGGTCGGCCCTGTTCTCCGAGCCGATGAGCGACCTGGTGAAGCGCTACACCTCGAGCGTGAGCTTCGACAAACGCCTGTGGAAGGCCGACATCGCCGGCAGCCTGGCGCATGCCGAGATGCTGGCGGCGCAGGCGGTGATCGGCGCGCAGGACCTGGCCGACATCCGGCGCGGCATGGCGCAGATCACGCAGGAGATCGAGTCCGGCGCGTTCGAGTGGAAGCTCGACCTCGAAGACGTGCACCTCAACGTCGAGGCGCGGCTCACGCAGCTGGTGGGTGACGCCGGCAAGCGGCTGCACACCGGCCGATCGCGCAACGACCAGGTGGCGACCGACGTGCGGCTGTGGCTGCGCGACGAGATCGATGCGCTGCTGCCGCTGCTGGCGGCGATGCAGCAGGCGCTGGTGGGCGTGGCGGAGCGGCATGTCGAGACCATCCTGCCGGGCTTCACGCACATGCAGGTGGCGCAGCCGGTGAGTTTTGCGCACCACCTGCTGGCGTACGTGGAGATGTTCGCGCGCGATGCCGAGCGCCTTGCCGACGTGCGCAGGCGCGTGAACGTGCTGCCGCTGGGTGCGGCGGCGCTGGCCGGCACCAGCTACCCGCTGGACCGCGAGCGCGTCGCGAAGACGCTGGGCTTCGACGGCGTGTGCCAGAACAGCCTCGACGCGGTGAGCGACCGCGATTTCGCGATCGAGTTCGCGTCGTTCGCGAGCATCACGATGATGCATGTGTCGCGGCTGGCCGAGGAGATCGTGCTGTGGATGAGCCAGAACTTCGGCTTCATCAACCTGGCCGACCGCTACTGCACCGGTTCGTCGATCATGCCGCAGAAGCGCAACCCCGATGTGGCCGAGCTGGCGCGCGGCAAGAGCGGCCGGGTGATTGGCCACCTGATGGGGCTGCTGACGCTGATGAAGGGCCAGCCGCTGACGTACAACAAGGACAACCAGGAAGACAAGGAACCGTTGTTCGACGCGGTCGACACGGTGCGCGACACGCTGCGCATCATGGCCGAGATGGTGGCCGGCATCGTCGTGAAGCCCGAGGCGATGGAGCGTGCGGCGCTGAAGGGCTATGCGACCGCGACCGACCTGGCCGACTACCTGGTGAAGAAGGGTTTGCCGTTCCGCGATGCGCACGAGGTGGTGGCGCATGCGGTGAAGTTCGCGCTGAGCGAAGAGCGCGACCTGGGCGACCTGCCGCTGGACGTGCTGCAGGGGTTCCATGCGGCCATCGACCCGGACGTCTTCGACGTGCTGACGCTGCGCGGCTCGCTGAATGCACGCAACGTGCTGGGCGGGACGGCACCGGAGCAGGTGCGGGCGCAGCTTGCCCGGCATCGCAAGAGGCTGTTCACTGCGTGAGGCTGCTGCCGGGTCTCGCCCCGGACGCTGCGCTGTGCTTGCCGGCCGGTTTCGCCCGGCCGGGCGAGTCACTTTCATTTGAGCCCAAATGAAAGTAACCAAAGCAAAGGGCTTCAATACAACACCATACGGTTCGTTCTGCCC
>NZ_JBFUGN010000338.1:0-5886 GCF_056402895.1 Rhizobacter sp. P3_B12
GCGGCCGCCAGGGCCGCGGGCAGGCGGGCCGCCACCAGCGGCAGGCGCACGACGAAGCGGCAGCCGCTGCCCATGCCCTCGCTGTGCGCCTCGACCGTGCCGCCGTGCATCTCCACCAGCTGCTTCACCAGCGCGAGGCCGATGCCCAGCCCGCCCTGCGCCCGCGCGACCGAGCGGTCGACCTGCGCGAACATGTCGAACACCCGCGGCAGCATGTCGTGCGAGAGGCCGACGCCGGAGTCCTGCACCGAGATCACCGCCTCGCCGTTCTCCGGATCGGTGCGGCCCTCCTCGCGCCACGCGCCGAGTTCGATCGAGCCGCCCTCGGGCGTGTACTTCGCGGCGTTGTTCAGCAGGTTCGCGACGATCTGGCACAGCCGCGTGGTGTCGCCATCGACGCACAGCTCGCCGGCCGGCGGCAGCTGCACGCGCAGCTCGTGCCGGCCCGCATCGACCAGCGGCCGGCTGGTCTCGACCGCCGTCTTCAGCACCTCGGCCAGGTCGACGCGCGTGCGGCGCAACTCGAGCTTGCCCTGGCTGATGCGGCTCACGTCCAGCAGGTCGTCGACCAGGTGCACCATCTGCCCGAGCTGCCGCTCGATCACCTCGCGCGCATGCGCCTGCGCCACCGGCCCCGGGTTGCGCTGCATGATCTCCAGCGCATTGCGGATCGGCGCCAGCGGGTTGCGCAGCTCGTGCGCCAGCGTCGCGAGGAACTCGTCCTTGCGGCGGTCGTTGTCGTGCAGCGCGGCCTCGGCCAGCTTGCGGTCGGTGATGTCGGCGACGATGCCCAGCAGCCGGCGGCTGCTGCTTCGTGCATCGCCCTCGCTGCCGTAGAACACGCCGTGCGCCTCGATCCAGTGCAGCGAGCCGTCCGGCCACAGCACGCGCGCCTCGAAGTGCAGGTCCTGCTGCGTCGCCTCGCTGGTCTGGAACAGCGCCGCGATGCGTTCGCGGTCGGCCGGGTGCACATGCGACAGCATCACCCGGCTGCCCCACTGGCCCACCGGCTCGTCGTAGCCGAAGCAGCGGTCGTGGCGCAGCGAGGTGCGCGCGGTGTCGCTCGCGATGTCGAGTTCCCACTCGCCGATGCGCGCCGAATCGAGCGTGAACTGCAGCCGCGCCTGGCTCTCGTGGAACGCGGCGTCGATCTGCGCCTGCTCGGTCACGTCGGAGGCGATCACCAGCACCGATTCGACGCTGCCGTCGTCGCCGAACTCCGGCATCAGGCGCGCGTTGAAGAAGCGCTCGCCCTGCGCGGCGCTGTCCATCGCGTAGTTCAGCCGCACCAGCCGGCCGGTGGCGAACACCTCCTTCAGCGCACCGTTCCATTGCGCGCACAGCGCCGCCGGCAGCCCGAGCTCGCCGAAGGTCTTGCCCAGCATGGTCGAGGGCGTGATGCCGAGGTGGCGCTGCACCACCGGGCTGACGTAGACGTGGCGCAACCCGCGGTCGATGCGCGCGAAGATGTCGGGCGAGTTCTCGACCAGCGTCGCGAACTCGCGCTCGCGGCGCGCCAGCGCGAGCGAGGCGATCATCAGCGTCTGCTCGGCCGCCAGGCGCGCGCTCACGTCGCGGATCACGCACAGCCGGCCGATCGGCTCGCCCTGGGCGCCGCGCAGGCGCGACACGGTGCATTCGACGTGCAGGGCCTCGTCGTTGCGCTTCACGTGCAGCAGGCGGGCACGGTAGCTGCCGGTGTCGAGCAGCTCGCGCCGGCAGGCCTCGCGCAGTGCGTCGTCGGGCCAGACCTCGCGGTACAGCTCGTCGCAGCTGCGGCCGAGCAGCGCCGAAGCGCTCTGCCCGTACTGCCGCTCGGCGGCCGCGTTCATGAAGATCAGGTGGCCGCCATCGTCGAACGCGAGCACGGCGTCTTCCATCTGCGTCAGCACCGCGCGACGCAGCTTGTTGTCGGCGGCATTCGCGGTGTCGAGCGTGTAGATGTCGCGGCCGACGACGATCGCGTCGACGTCGCCGTTGCGGATCGCCCGCAGCGTGTCTTCCGCCTCCTCCAGGCGCACCCGCAGGCCCTCGTTGTCGTGCTGCAGGCGGTCGGAGGCCGTCATCCTCCAGCTCCCGCCGCCGGCAGCAGATGCAGCGGGTCGAGCGAACGGCGCAACCGCTCGTCGTCGGACAGGTCACCGATGAAGCGGCGCAGCGGCAAGGGTGCCAGGCGGATCAGCGTCGGCGCCGCGATGATCTGGTCGGCAGCCGCCTGTTCGACGTGCTCGCCGATGTCGAGCACCTCCAGCCGGTAGCGGCCTGTCAGATGGGTCTCGCAGAAGCGCCGCGCATTGACGACCGCCCGCGCCGAGGCCGGCGTCGCCCCCGTGACATAGAGCCGCAGGTCGACGAGGTCCGGCAGGCGGTCGTCCAGGGTCATCGCGCTCGTGCCGAAGACGGCACGTAGGGCCGCACGTCGAGGCCGACCAGCACGCGCTCTTCGTTCGACAGGTCGCCGATGATCTTGCGCATCGGCTCGGGCACCTTGCGCACCAGCGTCGGCACCGCGAGGATCTGGTCGCCGGCGGCCAGCTGCGGGTTGACCAGCAGGTCGACCACCTCGATCGAATAGCGGCCCGCGAGGTGGGTCTCGCAGATGTGCTTGAGGTTGTCGAGGGCCGCCATGGACTTGGCAGTATGCCCCGCGACATACAGCTTCAGCTGCCACTCGGGGTTGGTGGCGATCGCACGCCCGGCGTTCATCCGCGCCCCTCCTGCGCCTCGCGCAGCTTGCGCGCCGAGCCGGTCAGCACGCGCTGGTCGGACACGAACACGTCGACCAGCTCGACACCGTGCTCGCTGAGCAGGAACTCGCGCACCTGGTTCGAATGCGGCATGCCGCGCGACTTGACGACCTGCAGCGTGCGGGTGCGTTCGCCGTTCAGTTCGAGGTTCGCCAGCACGATCCAGCTGTCCATCAGCGACGAGACGCCGACGCCGGAACTGTCGAACACCTCGGTGACCGGGCCATGCGCCAGCGTCGTGAACAGCGAGGTCACGCCCTGCTGCTTCAGGAAATCGATCAGCCGGATCAGCGTGGCCTGCAGCGAGCTGTCGGCCTGGCTCATCACGAGGTTGCTGATCGGGTCGATCACGACCGCGTCGGGCCGCGCCGACCTGACGATGTCGTACATCGCCACCAGGTGCTGCTCCAGCCCGTGCAGCGTCGGCCGCGACGCATGGATCTCCAGCAGCCCCTTGGCCTTCCAGCGCCCGAGGTCGATGCCGATCGACTTCATGTTGCGGATCAGCTGGCTCTCGGACTCCTCGTACGCGAACAGCACCGCCTTCTCGCCGCGCGCGCACACCGCATCGACGAAGCTCGCGCCGACGCTGCTCTTGCCGGTGCCGGCCGTGCCGGAGACCAGCACGCTGCTGCCGCGGAACACGCCGCGCCCGCCGAGCATGCCGTCGAGCCCGCGCACGCCGGTCGACACCCGTTCGTCGCTGGCCTGGTGGTCGAGCCGCAGCGAGGTGATCGGCAGCACCGACAGGCCGCTCGCGCCGATCAGGAACGGGTACTCGTTGGTGCCGTGCGCCGAGCCGCGGTACTTGACGACGCGCAGCCGGCGCGTGGACACCTGGTCGATGATGCGGTGATCGAGCAGCAGCACGCAGTCGGCCACGTACTCCTCGAGCCCGTAGCGGGTCAGCGTGTTCTCGCCGCGCTCGCCGGTGACGATGGCCGTCATGCCGCGGTCCTTCAGCCAGTGGAACAGCCGGCGCAGCTCGGCGCGCAGCAGCGCCTGGTTCGGCAGGCCCGAGAACAGCGCCTCGATGGTGTCGAGCACCACGCGCTTCGCGCCGATGCGGCGGATCGCGTGGTCGAGCCGGATGAACATGCCCTCGAGGTCGTACTCGCCGGTCTCCTCGATCTCGCTGCGCTCGATCTTCACCTGGTCGATCGCCAGCTTGCCTTCGGCCTGCAGCACGTCCAGGTCGTGGCCGAGCGAGCGCATGTTGGCGACCAGGTCGTCGCTGCTTTCCTCGAAGCTCATGAACACGCCCGGCTCGCCGTACTGCAGCGCGCCATTCACCAGGAACTCGGCGGCCAGCAGCGTCTTTCCGCAGCCGGCAGCGCCGCACACCAGCGTCGGCCGGCCGCGCGGCAGGCCGCCTTCGGTGATCTCGTCGAGACCGGCGATGCCGGTCGGCGCCTTCGGCAGCAGCCGGTCGGGCGAGTCAAGGGAGGGTCTCTTCATGCGGGTTGTTCTCCTCTTCTTCTGTCAACCGTCAACCACGGGTCCTGACCGCAGCGCTGATCTCGTCCATCAACGCCTCGAGCTCCTCGGGCTCGAACGGCTTGCGCAGCGCCCGCACGTTCGGGCCGAACTGCCGCACCCACTCGCCGAACTCGTAGCCCGAGCACAGCACCACCCAGCGCTCGGGCTGCTTCGCGAGCAGCTGCTTCGCGAGGTCGGTGCCGGAGATGCCGGGCAGGCTGACGTCGGTGATGACGATGTCGTACTCGTTCGCGGCACACAGCGCCAGCGCCTCTTCGCCGTTGGCGCACGCGGTCAGCGTGCGCCCGGGCTGCTCCATCAGCATCGAGATGCTCAGTCGCAGGTCGTCGTTGTCTTCGACGTAGAGCACGGTCACATCTTGCAAATCGGGTCCTCCAGCGGATGCCATGGTGAAAAAGTCTACGCTGCCGCAACGGGTTTCCGAACCCGCCGGCGGGGCATGAAGCCGGAGGGGTGGGGGCTCGCCAACCCAGCAAACTCGCGGGTTGCCGGGGCACGGCGCACCGGATGTAGTCCCCATCCTACAAGCGCAGACGGTACCGTCCGTCACAAGCTTGCGACGATGCAGCGGTAGTCTGCGGGACCACGCGCACGCTTCGCATGCAAAAAGACATGCGGCGGGCCGGGATCGACACCGCCATCCTGCTCTCGCCGGCTTCAATCTGTCTGGAAAGCCCTGTCATGAACGTGATCGAACTCAACGAAATCGCGACCCCGGAGCGCGAGATGGCCACCCTGCTCGCCGCGCTGACGCAGCTGCGGCGCGGCGACGCCAGCGTGCGCCTGCCGCTGCACTGGGAGGGCCTGCCGGGCAAGGTGGCCGACGTCTTCAACGACCTGGTCGAGCAGAACGCCGCGATGGCCGACGAGCTCGGCCGGCTGCGCCAGGTGGTCGGCAAGGAAGGCAAGCTGAAGCAGCGCGCGGTGCTCAGCGAGACGCGCGGCTTCTGGGGCGCCTCGATCGACTCGATCAATGCGCTGATCGACGACCTGGTGCACCCGACCAGCGAGGTGGCGCGGGTGATCGGCGCGGTGGCCCAGGGCGACCTGAGCAAGAGCATGGCACTGGAGGTCGAGGGCCGCGAGCTCGAGGGCGAATTCCTGCGCACCGCGAAGACCATCAACAAGATGGTCGAGCAGCTCGGCAACTTCTCGGCCGAGGTGACGCGCGTGGCGCGCGAGGTGGGCACCGAGGGCATGCTGGGCGGCCAGGCCAAGGTGAAGGGCGTGGCCGGCACCTGGAAGGACCTGACCGACTCGGTCAACTCGATGGCCGGCAACCTGACCGACCAGGTGCGCAACATCGCCGACGTGACGACCGCCGTCGCGAAGGGCGACCTGTCGAAGAAGATCGACGTCGACGTGAAGGGCGAGTTCCTGACGCTGAAGAACACCATCAACACGATGGTCGACCAGCTGCGCTCGTTCGCCTCGGAAGTGACGCGGGTGGCGCGCGAGGTGGGCACCGAGGGTTCGCTGGGCGGCCAGGCGCGGGTGGAAGGCGTGTCGGGCACCTGGAAGGACCTGACCGATTCGGTCAACTCGATGGCCGG
Organism: Rhizobacter sp. P3_B12; assembly: GCF_056402895.1. Lineage (NCBI taxonomy): Bacteria > Pseudomonadati > Pseudomonadota > Betaproteobacteria > Burkholderiales > Sphaerotilaceae > Rhizobacter > Rhizobacter sp. P3_B12. The sequence continues at coordinate 5,801 of NZ_JBFUGN010000338.1, forward strand.
CAACCTGACCAGCCAGGTGCGCAACATCGCCGACGTGACCAAGGCGGTGGCCGCCGGCGACCTGTCGAAGAAGATCACCGTCGACG
>NZ_JBFUGN010000339.1:0-5879 GCF_056402895.1 Rhizobacter sp. P3_B12
GTGTAGTACGCGCTGTCGCCGACGGCCTGCGCACTTTCGGTGGCGCCGACGGCTGCCAGTTCGGGATCGACTTCGGACCCAGCGACTGCCGTGTTGCCGCTGCTGCTTCCGCCGCCGCAAGCCGCCAGCATCATCGCCAGCGACATCGCACCGAACACCTTGTTCACCCTGTTCATTGAATAGCTCCAGACAAGCCCGGTCCAGGCCCGATCGCGTGGATCGCCGGGCTGGGCTCTGAGCGGCCGGATCGGCCGCGTGTGTTGATCGAGGAAGGCGCCGGCAGAACCGCCGGCGCCTGGTTGACATCAGTACTCGTAGGCGCCGATGTCGGTGCTTGCACCCTGGGCGCGCTGCACGCCGCGGGAGTCGGTCGGAACCAGCGACTGGTTCGCGCCGGCATCGACCGCCGGGCTGCCGGTCGACAGCGTCAGCGGGGTGCTGCCCGTGGTGGTCGAGAACTTCGGATCGGCCACCTTGCTGCCGCTGTCGTCACGTCCGCTCAGGGCCTTGTACTTGGTCAGCCAGGTCGCGAAGTTGACACCGGAGAAGTCGTCGCTCGAGAAGGTCGGGGCGCCCGTGCTGGTGTAGTAGACGTTGTGGTCGAAGACCAGCGTCTTGTAGTCGGTCATCGCGCTGGAACCGATCTTCACCACCGGCTTGGCCGACGAACCGTAGACGATGTTGTTGCCGAAGTAGACGTTGGTGCCGGCCTGGCCGACTTCCGACTCGTTGGAGAGGAAGATCGAACCGTGCATCAGCTTGCCGGTGTCGTAGCAGCTGTTGTTGTAGAAGCGGGCGTTGCTCGACGACGAGGTCGCGAGGCAGGCCCAGGTGGATCCGACCACGACATTGTTGCGAACGATGCCGTCATACGTCTCGTACAGGCCGTCGACCAGGCGGTAGTCGTCGGTCTCCTGGCCCAGCATCAGCGCATGGCCGTTGGTCGAGTTGCCGATGTTGACGAGGCGGTTGTTCTCGAAGATCGGGTTGCGTGCATTGCCCTTGGCGTAGACGCCGATGTCCGGCACGTCATGGATGTAGTTGCCGGCGACACGGACGCGGTCCGCACCGACGATGTCGACACCCTGGGCATTGCTGCCCGGCTTGACCTTCGACGCGTCCTGCCAGATCTCGTTGTCCAGCACTTCCACGTCGTTGGAGGTGCGCACCAGCTTGACGATGTCGGCGACGCTGCAGCACAGGCGGTTGCYCACCAGCTTGACCTTCGGCGTGTCGATCTTGATCGCGTTGCCGTCGCCGCCGCCGGCGGCGCTGCCCTGGATCTCCAGGCCTTGCACCACCCAGTACATCGGGTAGCAGTCGGTGTTGCCGCTGCCGTCGCCGACCGCGTCTTCATCGCAGGCGGAGTTGTAGAAGTACACGGTCGGGCCCGAGCTCGTGCTCTTGATCACCGGGCGCTCGCCGTTGTAGCCGCGCAGCGAGATCCACTTCGTGGCGCTGCCCGCGCGGCGGATCACGACGCTCTCGGTGTAGGTGCCGGCACGCACGTCGATCGTGTCACCGGCGCTGGCCAGGCCGACCGCCTTGTTGATCGTCTTGAACGGGGCCGCGAGCGTGCCGGCGTTGCTGTCGCTGCCGGTGGTCGCCACGAAGTAGGCCTTGCCGGTGCCGGTGCCCGGCGCCGTGCCGTTGCCGGTACCGCCGGTTCCGCCCGAGCCGCCGCCGGTGGAGGTGGCGGTGAACGAGGCGCCGACCGCCGCCGCTGCATTCATCTGCACCGTGCAGGTGCCGGTGCCCGAGCAGGCGCCGCTCCAGCCACTGAAGCTGTAGCCGGAAGCCGGTGCCGGGTTCAGCGTGACCGGCGTGCCCGAGTAGAAGACGCTGGTGCACGATGCGCTGCACGACACGCCGGCCGGGCTCGACGTGAGCGAGCCGCTGCCGGTGACGGTAATCGCCAGCGGGTAGGTGACCGTGGGGGTCGGGGTGGGTGTGGGGGTAGGCGTCGGCGTCGGCGTCGGCGTGGGGGTCGGCGTCGGGGTGGGCGTGCTGTTCGAAACGAAGCTGCCGACCACCGTGCGGTTCTGGCCCATCGTCACGTAGCAGAACTCGGTGCCGGAGCACGAACCGCCGCTCCAGCCCTTGAAGGTGTAGCCGCTGCTGGCGCGGTGGCCGATCATCACCTGCGTGCCGGCCGCGAAGCTCGCGCTGCACTGGGTGTTGCCTTCACCGCAGACGATGCCTGCGGGCTGGGAGCCGATCAGGCCGCCCGCCTGGCCGGACACCGTCAGCGTATAGCGCGTACCGGCGGCGGCTGCGATGCGCAGTGCTTCGGCCGATTCGCTCGTGCCGGCGGCGTCTGCCGCATCGGTACCTTGATCCGTCGAAGACCCGCCGCATCCGGCCAGCACGGCCGTCACGCAGAACGCGCCCAACACCTTGTGAAACCAACTCATCGAATAGCTCCTCTAGCCAACCTGCAACGCCGGGCCAATCCCTGCGCCCGTCGATCGGGCATCCCTGTTTCGACGGCTGGKACGAATCATTGAACGACCAGAGGTGTCGCCTGTTACGGGAGGTCAAACCGAGGTCTTTGGTTTTTGCAAGCGTCCGATGAGGGTCGACACCCCCTCGTTCACGGGGGTGGCATAGGGGGAGCTATCCATCCATCGGAAATATCGATGGAGCGGATCAGGGTTTATCCGACGTGCAAGCTGTTTCAGGTCTTGTTACAGACTTGTAGGCGATCGCTACAAAACAGCCATCGGCTGCCGATAAGTCGTTGATTGCACACGGAAAATAGCAAGGTGATTTCCTGCCAATCCGAGCGATTGAAACGCCTGCCTTCGCGAAGAAAGGCGGCGTTCGGGCGCCTATTGCGGCGACTGCTTCGCGGCCGGTGTATCGGCTTTTGGTTTGTCGSYGCGTTGCGCCGAATCCACATCGGGGGCCGGCGGGGTCGCCGGTGGGGTCGATGCCGCGGTCGACTCCTGCTCCGCCAGGCGGCTSAGGCGGCGCCCGGCCTCGCTGTCCGGYGCCAGCCGCAGGCCCAGGTGSACCTTGTGCTGCRCCCGCGAMGCATCRGGCGGGTAGTACGACACCGACAGCTCCAGCCCGCCGGGGCACAGCAGCTTCAGCAGGTCGTTCATGAACGACGGGCTCTTCGGGCACTTGTCGCCGTAGGCGACGGCGATCAGCGCGGACTGGCGGGYCGCGAAGGCACGCGCCTGGGTCTCGTCGGGGAAATCGGCGACGCCGTGCACGCTGAGCAGCGTCAGGCTCTTCGGCGTCGCGAGCAGTTCGATGGCCTTGAAGTCGGGGGCCTTGTCGGGCTTGTCGATCATCATCTCGACCATCGGCGAGACGCGGGTGCGCTGCTGGGTCAGCTCGCCGACGGCRTACGGCGCACCGAGCTTGTAGCCGAACAGGTCGCCTTCGGGTGGGCCGGCCTGCGCGGTGGTGCACGCCAGCGCGGCACACAGCGTGGCGCACTGCGCGGCCAGCGCGCGGTTCAGGTGATGGTGGGTGCGGAACATGCCGTCTGACACTATATCTGCGGCGAATGGCGGCTCTTGCCATTGCGCGTCGTGTGCATGACAGGCAAAAAAAAGCAGCACCGTTGTGCTGCCTGCTTCTGGTTGCCTGTCTCTTGCTGCCTGTCTCTTGCTGCCTGTCTCTTGCCAACGATGATCGGACTGGTGGGCGGTGCAGGGTTCGAACCTGCGACTTCCACCGTGTGAAGGTGGCACTCTACCGCTGAGTTAACCGCCCGAGTGTCTTGCGATCACCGGCTTCGCGTTTCAACATCACTGCCTTGTCGCGAAGCCCTGGATTATGCCACAAGCTGGCGCCACCCCGTCTTGCCTCCGGAGGCCTTGTCGAGATCGGCGAGCAGCTTCGCGTGCGCCGCCAGCTCGTCGTCGTTCGCGACGATGACCGGCAGGTCGAAGGCGCTGAAGTCGATCGCCGCGACGACGATGTCCAGCGACGACGTGCCGCCCGCATCGATCACCAGCGAGTTCTGTCCGCGCGTCATGTTGATGTAGACCTCGGCCAGCAGGCCGGCATCCAGCAGCGCGCCGTGCAGCGAGCGGTTGGAGTTGTCGACCTCCAGCCGCTTGCACAGCGCATCGAGCGAATTCGATTTGCCTGGGAACATCTCGCGCGCCATCAGCAAGCTGTCGCTGACGCCCGCCACGCACTCGGCGAACGGCCGGCGGCCGAGCCGGCGCAGCTCGGCATTCATGAAGCCGACATCGAAGCCGGCGTTGTGGATGACGATCTCGGCACCCGCGAGGAAATCCATCAGGTCGTCGGCGATCGCGGCGAACAGCGGCTTGTCGGCCAGGAATTCGTCGGTCAGCCCGTGGATCTTCACCGCATCCTCGTGGCTCGAGCGCTGAGGGTTGACGTAGAAGTGCTTGTTGTTGCCGGTCAGGCGCCGGTTCACCATCTCGACGCAGCCGATCTCGATGATGCGGTCGCCCGACTCCGGGCTCAGGCCGGTGGTTTCGGTGTCGAAGAAGATCTGCCTCATGCCGCCACCTTCTCTTTCGCCACTTTCTCGCCGGCCGGAAAACCGCGCCGCGCCGACCAGGCGCACAGCACGATGCCCGCGAGGATCATCGGCACGCACAGCCACTGGCCCATGCTCATGTTGAGCGCGAGGAAGCCGAGGAAGTCGTCCGGCTGGCGGAAGAACTCCGCGATGAAGCGGCACAGCCCGTAGCCGATCAGGAAGGCGCCCGACACCTGGCCCATCGGCCGCGGCTTGCGCGAGAACCACCAGAGAAAGCCGAACAGCAGCAGGCCTTCCATGCCGAACTGGTAGAGCTGCGACGGGTGCCGCGGCTCGGGGCCCGCGCCTGCAAACACCATGCCCCACGGCAGGTCGGTCGACGTGACGCGGCCCCACAACTCACCGTTGATGAAATTGCCGATGCGCCCGGACGCGAGCCCGGTCGGCACGCACGGCGCGATCAGGTCGGTGACCTGCCAGAACGGCCGCTTGCGCATCCAGGCGAACACGCCCATCGCCGCGATCACGCCCAGCAGGCCGCCGTGGAAGGCCATGCCGCCCTTCCAGACCGAGAAGATCTCGAGCGGATGGCTGGCGTAGTACCCGGGCTTGTAGAACAGCACGTAGCCGAGCCGGCCGCCGATCACGACGCCCAGCACACCGTAGAACAGCAGGTCTTCGACATCGCGGCGCGTCCAGCCGGCCTGCGCGAACTGCGTCTGCCGCACGCGGATCGATGCGAGCCACAGGAACAGCCCGAAGGCGACCAGGTAGGTGATGCCGTACCAGTGGATGGCCAGCGGGCCGATCTGCAGCGCGACGGGATCGATTTTCGGGTGAACGAGCATGGGTGTGGAGGGCCAGGGCAATGCGGAAGCAGGCGAACGATACCCCAGCTCAGGTCGCCAGCGATGTGCGCACGAAACGAACGAAGCGCTCGACCACCGGCCCGGCATCGCGCGGCCACACCAGGCTGGTTTCCGAGCGCGGCGCCGCGCCGCCCGATGCCGCCAGCGACGGCGGCAGCTGCCGGTAGCTGACACCATCGCGCCGCAGCTGGGTCACCGATTCGGGCACCCAGGCGAGGCCGAGGCCGGCCGACACCAGGTTGACGATGGTCTGCATCTGGATCGCCTCCTGTCCGATCACCGGTGTCGCGCCATGCCGGTGGTAGAACGCGAACACCGCATCGTGGATGGACGGCGCGATCGCCCGCGGGAAGATGATCAGCGGCTGCGCCAGCAGCGCCGGCAACGACAGCCGGCGCGCACCGGCCAGCTGCGATGCGGCCGGCAGCGCCAGCACCAGCGGCTCGGTGCCGAGCGACAGGTGCTCGAGCGCCGGCGCCGGCAGCATGCCGGGCGCGTGCAGCACGAAGCCGGCGTCGGCCTCGCCCTGGGCG
>NZ_JBFUGN010000340.1:0-5860 GCF_056402895.1 Rhizobacter sp. P3_B12
GGGCGACTTCTGGGGCGACGGAGAAGATYGGTTTCGGGGGTGGCGYGCGCCAGCGCGCTTCGTAGACTGACTCATCGGCTGTGTTTGACCACAACGAACGAAGTGAGTGACGGGAGTTTGCCGATGCACCCCCGAAGCCGAKCTTCTTCGTGCAGTCGGCCCGCCAGGGCCGACCGCCCCAGCTGAGCCCCCACCGCACCCCGCCACCCGCCACGCCGCCCCGCGCCGCGCCCAAGCGGAACAGATCTTGCAAGAATCACAAAAGCAGTCCCCTACAACCTGACAAGAGCGATCGGAGCGTCCATGCAAACGCAAACGGGTCATCTCAAAGCCACGCTGAACGCCTGGCACCTCTGGGGGCTGGCCGTCGGGCTGGTCATCTCCGGCGAGTATTTCGGCTGGAGCTACGGCTGGGCCAGTGCCGGCACCCTCGGCTTCCTCGTCACCGCCACCGTCGTCGCGGCGATGTACACCACTTTCATCTTCAGCTTCACCGAGCTCACCACCGCGATCCCCAATGCCGGCGGACCGTTCGCCTACGCCAGCCGCGCCTTCGGCCCGGTCGGCGGCCTGATCGCCGGCTTCGCCACCTTGATCGAGTTCGTGTTCGCACCACCCGCCATCGCGATGGCCATCGGCGCCTACCTGCAGGTGCAGTTTCCCGCCGCGAGCCCGAAATTGATGGCCTGCGGCGCCTATGTCGTCTTCATGGCGCTCAACATCGTCGGCGTGCGCACGGCCGCCACCTTCGAGCTGATCGTCACCGTGCTCGCGATCTTCGAGCTGCTGGTGTTCATGGGCGTCGTCGCGCCGGGCTTCTCGGCCGCCAACTTCGCCGCCCACGGCTGGGCCGGGCAGGACAGCTTCAGCCCGCTCGCCCTGTCCGGCATGTTCGCCGCCATCCCGTTCGCGATCTGGTTCTTCCTCGCGATCGAAGGCGTCGCGATGGCCGCCGAGGAAGCGAAAGACCCGAAGCGCACCATCCCCATCGCCTACATCGCCGGCATCGTCACCCTCGTGCTGCTCGCCATCGGCGTGATGGTGTTCGCCGGCGGCGTCGGCGACTGGCGCACGCTCTCCAACATCAACGACCCGCTGCCCCAGGCGATGAAGGCCGTCGTCGGCGAACACAGCGGCTGGCTGCACATGCTGGTGTGGATCGGCCTGTTCGGGCTCGTGGCCTCGTTCCACGGCATCATCCTCGGCTACTCGCGGCAGATGTTCGCGCTCGCCCGCGCCGGCTTCCTGCCCGCCTGGCTCGCCGTCATCCACCCGCGCTTCGGCACGCCCCACCGCGCGGTGCTCGCCGGCGGCGTGATCGGCATCGCGGCGATCTTCAGCGACGAGCTGTTCTCGTTCGGCGGCCAGACGCTCACGGCCAACATCGTCACGATGTCGGTGTTCGGCGCGATCGTGATGTACATCATGTCGATGCTCAGCCTGTTCGTGCTGCGCCGCAAGGAACCGGACCTCGCACGCCCGTTCCCCGCGATCGGCTACCCGGTGTTCCCGGCCATCGCGCTCGCGCTCGCGCTGCTGTGCCTCGTGGCGATGGTCTGGTACAACCTGCTGCTGTCGCTGATCTTCGCCGGGCTGATGGCCGCGGCCACCGTGCTGTTCCTGGTCAGCGGCCGCGACAGGCGCGCCGCCGCGCTGGCGGCGCAAGGCTGACGACAATCACGGGGTCCCGCATGGCCTACCGGCACAGCATCGGCACGCAGACCTGGCAGTTCGCCGACCTGAAGGCGCTGATGGCCCGCGCCACGCCGGCGCGCTCCGGCGACCAGCTCGCCGGCATCGCGGCCAGCAGCGCCGCCGAGCGCATGGCCGCGCGCATGTGCCTGGCCGACCTGCCGCTGCAGCGCTTCCTCGACGAAGCGCTGGTGCCCTACGAAGACGACGAGGTCACGCGGCTCATCGTCGACACGCACGACCGCGCGGCCTTCGCCCCGATCTCGCACCTGACGGTCGGCGGCTTCCGCGACTGGCTGCTCTCGAATGCGGCCGACGAAGCCACGCTCGCCCGGGTCCGCCCTGGCGTCACACCCGAGATGGCGGCCGCCGTCAGCAAGCTGATGCGCAACCAGGACCTGATCCTCGCCGCCCGCAAATGCCGCGTCGTCACCCGCTTTCGCAACACCATCGGGCTGCCCGGGCGCCTCTCGGTGCGGCTGCAGCCGAACCACCCGACCGACAGCCCGCGCGGCATCGCGGTGTCGATGCTCGACGGCCTGCTGTACGGCGCCGGCGACGCGGTGATCGGCATCAACCCGGTCAGCGACAGCATGCCGGCGCTGGTCGACCTGCTGCACCTGCTCGACGAACTGATCCGCCGCTTCGAGATCCCGACGCAGTCGTGCATCCTGACCCACGTCACCAACACCGTGCAGGCGATCGAGGCCGGCGCGCCGGTCGACCTGGTGTTCCAGTCGGTCGCCGGCACGCAGCGGGCGAACGCGAGCTTCGGCATCGACCTCGCGCTGCTGCGCGAGGCGCAGGCCGCCGCGTTGTCGCTGAAGCGCGCGACGGTGGGCGACCCGACCAGCGCCAACGTGATGTATTTCGAGACCGGCCAGGGCTCGGCGCTGTCGGCCGACGCGCACCACGGCGTCGACCAGCAGACCTGCGAGGCCCGTGCCTACGCGGTGGCGCGCGCGTTCTCACCGCTGCTCACCAACACCGTCGTCGGCTTCATCGGGCCGGAGTACCTGTACGACGGCAAGCAGATCATCCGTGCCGGCCTCGAAGACCACTTCTGCGGCAAGCTGATGGGCCTGCCGCTCGGCTGCGACGTCTGCTACACCAATCATGCCGAGGCCGACTCGGACGACATGGACACGCTGATGACGCTGCTCGGCGCGGCGGGCCTGAGCTTCATCATGGGCGTGCCGGGCGCCGACGACATCATGCTGAACTACCAGAGCACCTCGTTCCACGACGCGCTGTACCTGCGCGAGCTGCTCGGCCTGCAGCGTGCACCGGAGTTCGAGGCCTGGCTGCAGAAGATGCGCATCACCGACGAGGCCGGCCGCGTGCTGCCGATCGCGCCCGGCCACAGCCTGATCGAGCGCTTGGACCTGCCGAGGCTCGCGGCGTGACCCAGGAGTCGGCCAAGGACGCGATCACCCGCGACCCGTGGGGCGCCCTGCGCGTGCACACCGCGGCGCGGGTGGCGCTCGGCCGGGCCGGCGTCAGCCTGCCGACCGGCGAGTTGCTGCGCTTCGGCTTTGCGCATGCGCAGGCGCGCGACGCGGTGCATGTGCCGCTCGATGCCGATGCGCTGTGCGCCACGCTGCAGCAGGCCGGCTGGCCGACGCTGCAGGTGCACAGCGCCGCGCCCGACCGTGCCACCTACCTGCTGCGGCCCGACCTCGGCCGCCGGCTCGACGAGGCCTCGGCGGCACGCCTGGCCGACACGGCGGGCGGCTGCGACGTGCAACTGGTGATCGGCGACGGCCTGTCCTCGCTGGCGGTGAGCCGCCATGCCGCGCCGCTGGTCGCCGAGATCCGCGCGCAGGCGCCGCCCGAATGGACCTTCGGCCCCGTCGTCGTCGCGCGGCAGGCCCGCGTGGCGCTCGGCGACCCGGTCGGCGAGCTGCTGCGGGCCCGGCTGGTCGTGATGCTGATCGGCGAGCGCCCGGGGCTGAGCTCGCCGGACAGCCTGGGGATCTACCTCACCTGGGCGCCACGGCGCGGCCGCAGCGATGCCGAGCGCAACTGCATCTCGAACGTGCGGCCCGAAGGCCTGCCGTATGCGCCCGCGGCGCGCCGGCTGGTGTGGCTGGCGCGCGAATCGCTGCGGCTGCAGCTGAGCGGCGTGAGCCTGAAGGACCGCAGCGACGTGGCGGAGCTGCCGCCGGCGTGAAGGGCCCTAACATGTCGGCCATGCAAAACACCCCGCTGATCCACTGGCATTCGATGTTCATGGGCGTCGCGCTGCTCGCCGCCGCCCGCTCGAAGGACGGCCGCAAGCGCAACGGCGCCTGCATCGCGAGCGCGGACAACAAGATCCTGGGCGTCGGCTACAACGGCCTGCCGCGCGGCTGCAACGACGACGATCCGTCGTACTGGAGCGACATCGACGACGATCCGGTGCAGTCGCGCCACAGCTACATCGTCCACGCCGAGGTGAACGCCATCCTCAACTGCGTGGTGCTGCCGCTCACCGCCAGCACGATCTACACGACGCAGTTCCCATGCCCGCGCTGCGTGCAGTCGATCATCCAGGTCGGCATCCAGCGGGTGGTGTTCCTCGAGAAGAAATCCCACCAGGTCGCGCTGAACCAGGCCTCGGACAAGATGCTGGCCGACGCGGGCATCGAGGTGCTGTCGCTCGAAGCGCTCGAGGCGCCGGCGGCCGAGTGGTGCGACAAGCTCGACGACTTCATCCGCGACACCGGGCCGGCCGTGCACGGTGCCACGGATCCCGGGCAGCCCCCGCCGCCTTCGCCGAAGTAGCGGCACTGCACCCTCCATATCGCGGGATCACCGCGCGCCTGGGCTGGCTATCGTGTGCAGCACGGCGCGCGTGTTGCGCCGCGATGCATGGAGGTCTCATGCCGGCCCTGACCGATCCGTTCTCACCTTCGCAACTGCCCCCGTCGCTGCTGCCTCCCCCCGAGGCACCGCGCCAGTTGCCGCTGATCGCCGACCTGCTGGCGCTGTCCGGCTTCCGCACGCTGATGGCCCGCGACGGAACGCCGGTCAACATCGCCCGCATGATGTTCGACCGGCCCTACGCCTACGAGCGCATCGCCGTCGCGCACGGCAGTGCCGATGCGGCGCTGCAGCGGGCGGCGCTGCAGCTGTTCGGCCTGTACCTCGCCACCGACCCCGACATGCACTGATCCCCACGGCGGGGTCTTCTCGTTACCATGGCCCCTCCAGCCACCAGCCGGGGGAACACCATGAAATGGGAAGGCAACCGCGAGAGCGACAACGTCGAAGACGCCCGCAGCAGCGGTGGAGGTGGCGGCGGAGGCCGCGGCTTCGGCGGCCGCAGCATCGGCCTCGGCTCGGTCGCCATCGCGCTGGTGGCCGGCTGGATCTTTGGCGTCAACCCCCTCACGGTGCTGAGCCTGCTCAGCGGCGGCGATGGCGGCGCGGTCCCCACCCAGCAGCAGGCGCCTGCCGGCAAGCCGCCGGCCGACGACAAGATGGCACGCTTCGTCGGGGTGGTGCTGGCCGACACCGAAGACGTGTGGCGCGCCAAGTTCAAGCAGATGGGCGGCACCTACCGCGAGCCGAAGCTGCGGCTGTTCCGCGGCAGCGAGCCCACCGCCTGCGGCCGCGGCCAGGCCGCGATGGGCCCGTTCTACTGCCCGGGCGACCAGAAGGTCTACATCGACCTGAGCTTCTACGAGACCATGCGCACGCGGCTCGGCGCGCCCGGCGATTTCGCGCAGGCCTACGTGATCGCGCACGAGGTCGGCCACCATGTGCAGAACCTGCTGGGCATCAGCGGCAAGGTCGACGCGATGCGCGGGCGCGTCAGCGAAGCGCAGCAGAACGCGCTGAGCGTGCGCCTGGAGCTGCAGGCCGACTGCTTCGCCGGCATCTGGGCCCACGATGCGCAGAGCGCCCGCCAGATCCTGGAGCAGGGCGACGTCGAAGAGGCGCTGAACGCCGCCACCCAGATCGGCGACGACACGCTGCAGCGCAAGTCGCAGGGCACCGTGGTGCCGGAAACCTTCACGCACGGCACCAGCGCGCAGCGCGTCAGCTGGTTCAAGCGCGGCTTCCAGGGCGGCAGCGTCGAGCAGTGCAACACCTTCGAGGCGCGGCAGCTCTGAGCGGTAATCCGTTCGGGCTGAGCCTGTCGAAGCCCCGGTGACCTGCGAGCAGGTCCTTCGACAAGCTC
>NZ_JBFUGN010000341.1:0-5850 GCF_056402895.1 Rhizobacter sp. P3_B12
GCGTGACGCGCTCGATCTTGGCCAGCGCGCTGGCGGTGGCCGGCGCCGCCTCCGCCAGGCCCAGGTGCCGCGCGGCGCGCAGGCCCACGGTGAGCGCCAGCGCTTCGTCGTCGGTGAACATCAGCGGCGGCAGCTTGAAGCCGGGCATCAGCCGGTAGCCGCCGTCGCGCCCGCGCTCGGCGGCGATCGGAATGCCCAGGTCCGCCAGCATCGCGATGTAGCGGCGCACCGTGCGGCGATCCACCTGCAGGCGCTCGGCCAGTTCGGCGCCGCCCACCATGCCGCGGGCCTGCAGCAGTTCCAGCACGGTGAGCACTCGGGTGGCAGGGGCAGRCATGAGGGGCGGGATTCGATACAGGGCCGAATCTGTCCTATATGGGCCCTATCGTAGCGGCTCCTTCACCACCACGCACCAGGAGCCTTTCATGAATCCCCTGCGTTCCCTTTGTGCCTTGTTCGCCTTCTGCCTCGCCGCCGGCGTCGTGCCGGCCAGCGCCGCGCCCGCTGCCGACACCGACGGCGGCAGCACCTGGGAAACCAACTGGGTCATGGAGCTGACCCGGGCGGGTGCACTGTGATCGCCGGGYCCGAACTCGCGCTGTACTTCGCGCTGGTCTTCGGCATCATCGTGCTGCCGGGCATGGACATGGCCTTCGTGATGGGCCATTCGCTGGTGGGCGGGCTGCGCAGCGGCGCGAGCGCGGTGGCCGGCATCATGGCCGGCGGGCTGTGCCACATGGTGATCGGTGCGGCCGGTGTGGCTCTCGTGGTGAAGGCGGTGCCCGGGCTCTTCACGGCGATGCTGCTGGCAGGCGCAGCCTACGTCGCGTGGATCGGCTGGAGCGTGTGGCGCGCGGCATCGGCCGCGGATGCGGGGGGCGGGCCGGCGCCGGCATCGGGCGGCAAGGCGTTTCGAGGTGCCATCGCCACCAGCCTGCTCAACCCGAAGGCCTATCTCTTCACCCTCGCGGTCATGCCGCAGTTCGTGCACCCGGAACGCGGCGGATTCTGGGTCCAGGTGGCGGAACTGGCGGTGGTGACCAATGCGACCCAGGCGGCGGTCTATGGCGCGCTGGCGGTGGTGGCCAGCCGCGGCGGCGGGTGGCTGAAGGCGAACCCGCAGGGCCGGCGCCTGCTGATGCGCGTGGTGGGCGCGGGCCTGGTGGCGACGGCTGGCTTCACCGCCTGGACGGCCGTGGGTTGAACGCGGGTCAGGCTGCTCGCGCCGCACACGACGACTTCGCCCGCGGCGCCGAGGCCGCAGCGACGACAGGTGRCGGGGCCRGCTTCTCGAGCGGACCTCGCTCCGACTGCCAATAGATCCCCTGAACGGACAGGGCAGGCTCCGAGGAGACCTCGATCCTGGCGACTTGCGCACCCACGGGCAAATCGGCCTTGCACGGCGTGCTCGCGCAGGCCGCCAGTTCATCGTTCTTGAGCACCTTGCCGCGCATGCTCCAGGCCTGCAGAGGCGGTCTCAACGCGACACGATCTCCGTTCGCAAGAACGACATGGACCGACACCCTGGCGTTCTGCATGGCGGCCGCGAAGGCCTGGTCCATCGTCCTGGAATCCTGCAAGGGGATGCCGCCTCGCAGCGACAGGCACAGCGAAGTCCACTCTCCGACGATCTTCATCGTTTCGCTGGAGGTCAGCACCGTGGGTTCGGGCGTGAGCAGCACCGGCTGCCTGGCCAGGACGACCACGTTCGTTTCGCGCCCCGAGAGCGCGTCGAAGACCTTCTCCGGGTCGAAGTCGCAGCCGACGACCAGCAGCGCGGAAGCGGTGAGGGCAAGGCGATGCATTCGATTGAGAGAAACGCTTTTGCTCATGGCTCAGGACATCGCCGCGCTGGGGAAGGAGATCAAGTACTTGGCCATGGGGCTGGCTCCTTCGTCGCTACGCCGTGAAGTAATCCGGATGCGCCAGGCGGATCGCGTCGATCTGCCCCAGGGTGCCGGAGAGGTGATCGCGCAAGCTCGTCTGCGCCGCCGCCGCGTCGCCGCCGGCGATGGCGTCGACGATGCGGCGGTGGTCGCGCACGATCGCGCGCTGCTTGCCGAGCGTGGGCAGGTTCAGCATGCGCAGGCGGTCGACGTGCCCGCTGTGCTTGCGCACCAGGTCGAACAGGTCCGGCACGCCCGCGGCGACGTACATCAGCCGGTGGAACGCCCGGTCGGCCGCGATGAACTCGAGGTAGGCGGTGCTGCCCATCAGCGCCGTCTGCACGTCGATCTGCGCGCGCAACTGGCTGAGCAGCAGCGCGTCGGCATGCCCGGTCAGCGTGAGCACCACCTCGGCCTCGATCGAGCGGCGCAGGAACTGCGCCTGCACGGCCGCCGCCGCATCGATGCGGCTCACCACCGTGGCGTGCTGCGGAAAGATGTCGACCAGGCCCTCTTCGCCGAGCTTGATCAGCGCATCGCGAACCGGCGTCTGGCTGAGGCCGAAGTGGGCTGCCAGGTCGGCACGCGACAGCACCGTGCCCGGCGCCATCTCCAGCGACAGGATCAGGTCGCGCAGGCGCTCGAAGACCTGTGGCGCCGCATGGCGCGAGCGGTCCAGGGCGGCGGAACGGCTGGGGGACGGGGCAGGCATGGACCGCATTCTAGCGGTGGGGTCGGTGCATTGACACACTAATATATTAGTGCTTCACTTCGGATCAGCGARCCACGCCCATGCAGCGCGGCCCACCCCGCCCACCACCGGAGACTCCCTTGAATCGTCGTACCCTCGTGTCGTTCCTTGCGCTTCCGTTCGCCCTGCCGCTGTCGCTCGCCCTCGCCGGCGCCGCCGCGGCCCAGACGCCGGAGTGGCCGCAAGCCAAGCCCATCACCTACATCGTTCCGTTCACGGCGGGCGGTTCCACCGACGTGGTCGGGCGCGTCCTCGCCGAGAAGCTGCAGCTGGCGTTGAAGCAGACCGTGGTCGTCGACAACAAGCCCGGGCAGGGCGGCGGCATCGGCGCGAGCTTCGCCGCCAAGGCCGCGCCCGACGGGTACACGCTGTTCGGCGGCACGATCAGCACGCACGCGATCAACGCCAGTCTCTACAAGAACCTCGCCTACGACCCGGTGAAGGATTTCGAGCCGGTGGCCCTGGTGGCCACGCTGCCCAACGTGCTGCTGGTCGACCCCGCGCTCGGCGTGAACTCGGTGGCCGAGTTGATCGCCTTGCTCAAGAAGGACGAGAAGCGGCGCACCTTCGCGTCGTCGGGCGCCGGCACGTCCACCCACCTGGCGGGCGAACTGTTCGCCGACCTGATCGGCGTGCCGCTCACACACGTGCCGTACAAGGGGACGCCGCCAGCGATGGTCGACGTCTCCGCGGGCCAGGTCACCTTCATGTTCGACCAGATGACTGCCGCGCTGCCGCTGCTGCAGTCCGGCAAGCTGAAGCTGCTGGCGGTGACGACGGGCAAGCGCATCGCGCTGTCGCCGGGCACGCCGACGATGATCGAGTCGGGCGTGCCCGGTTTCGAGATGTCGTCATGGCAGGCGGTCTACGCCCCCAAGGGCACGCCGAAGGCCGTCGTGCACCGGCTGCATGCCGAGATCGCCAAGGCGCTGAAGATGCCCGACGTGCAGGCCAAGCTGGGCGGGCAACTGGGCATGGATCTCGTCGGCGGCACGCCCGCGGAGTTGTCGGCGCTGATGGCCCGGGAGATCCCGCGCTGGGGGGCGCTGGTGAAGAAATCCGGTGCCACGCCGAACTGAGCATCCAACCGAGCGCCTTGCCATGCACAGAGACATCCGCATCACCGACGTCCGCATCACGCCGATCGCCTTTCGCGACGGCCCGCTGCTCAATGCCGCCGGCATCCACGAGCCGTGGGCGTTGCGCTCCATCGTCGAACTCGAAACCAGCGACGGCCGCGTCGGCATTTCGGAGACCTACGGCGACGAGCCGATGCTGCGCGTGCTGGCGCAGGCGAAGGCGCTGGTCCTGGGCCTGTCGCCGTTCGACCTCAACCGGATGGAAGAGCGGGTGCGCGCGACCATCCGGCCCAGCCCGGGCGCCATCGAGTTCGAGCTGGCCCCCGGCTCGCACACGGCGAAGAACGCCGCCAAGGTGACCAGCACCTTCGAGGTGGCGATGCTCGACCTGCAAGGGCAGCTGCTCGGGGCGCCGATCGTCGACCTGCTGGGTGGCGCGGTGCGCGATGCCGTGCCCTACAGCGCCTACCTGTTCTTCAAGTACGCCGAGCACATCGAGCGGCCCTATGCGGCGGACGCCTGGAGCGAGGGCATCAGCCCGGAACAGATCGTCGCGCAGGCGCAGCGCATGATCGGCCAGTACGGGTTCCAGAGCATCAAGCTGAAGGGGGGCGTGTTCGAGCCCGCGCACGAGATCGCCTGCATGCGGGCGCTGCGCACGGCCTTTCCGGGGCTGCCGCTGCGGCTGGACCCGAACGCCAACTGGTCGCTCGAGACCAGCATCCGGGCCGCACCGGAACTCGACGAACTGCTCGAGTACTACGAGGACCCGACGCCGGGTTTGAAGGGCATGGCCGAGCTCGCCCGGCACACCCGCCTGCCCCTGGCCACCAACATGGTCATCACGACGCTCGACGACTTCCGCAAGGGGGCGGAAACCGGGGCCGTCAAGGTGCTGCTGTCGGACCACCACTACTGGGGCGGCCTGCGCGTGACGCAGACGCTGGCGCGCATGTGCGCGCTGTGGGATCTCGGCATGTCGATGCATTCGAACTCGCACCTGGGCATCAGCCTGATGGCGATGACCCACGTGGCGGCCAGCATCCCGAACCTGACCTATGCCTGCGACACGCACTATCCCTGGCAGGAAGAGGAGGTGATCCAGGGTGGCCGCATCGCCTTCGAGCACGGTGCGGTGCGCCTGCCCGGCACGCCGGGGCTGGGCGTCGAGCTCGATCGCGGCAAGCTGGYCGAACTCCACGCGCAGTACCTGGCCTGCGGCGTGCGCAACCGCGATGACCTGGCGCAGATGCGCAAGTACGACGCCGGGTTTTCGGGGCGCACGCCGAGGTTCTGAGCGAGGTAGCGAGTCCCGTCCGCGTTCAGCGCGGGGCCGATGCGGCGGCCGGTACCGTGACCAGGCGCCGCAGCTCGCGCAGCCTCGCCTTGATGCGCCGTTCATTGACCGGCCCGGTGCGCAGCAGCAGGCGCTGGCCAGCGCTCAGCGCCTGCAGCGCCGGGTCGTTGAACTCGTACAGCACCCAGGGCCGCGTCGGCTGCACCGGGCTGTTGACCGTCGGCAGGTGCACGCCGATCGATTCGGCAGCGTCGGGCGTGACGAGCAACTGGTCGATCACCGCGACGAGCCGGTCGTTGAAGTACTTGCCCGGGTAGCCGAGGTCTTCGTAGGCTTGCTGGAACTGCGGGTAGAACGCCGCGTAGAGCGCGACGGCCTGCCGCAGGTCGACAGTCTCGAGCAGCAGCACGTACGGCGTGTAGCGCTGGCCGTTGTCGGCGCCGATGGTCTCGCCGTCGCCGCGGCGCTCGACCGTGAACCGGCCCTCGGCCGGGCGGAGCGGCCACAGGCGCGAGGACGCCTGCTCGCGACCCAGGCCATCGACCGTCGCGGCCACGCGGTGGGGCAGGTCGTTCATCTGGAACAGCGCCAGCACCGCCTCGCGGCCGAACAGCGCCGTCACCGCCGACGCGAGGTCGGCCGGGGCCGCCGCGGGGGCGGTGGCCTGCAGGTTCTCGATCGGGTGCTGGATGCCGGAGCTCGCTGCCGGCGGCGCGGTGGCCACCTGGGCGGGCGCAGGCTGCGGCGGGGCCGTGGCTGCAGGAGTGACAGGAGCGGGGCGGGCCAGCCAGAACCAGGCCGCTGCGGCGGCCAGGGCCAGGGCCCCAAGGGCGAGAG
>NZ_JBFUGN010000342.1:0-5846 GCF_056402895.1 Rhizobacter sp. P3_B12
CGCCGGCGGCCGACGCCTCGGGGCCGCCGGACAGCGAGCCCGGGTTCCACGCGGCGAACGAGCTCAGCTCCTCGCGCGGGATGAAACGGCTGTAGTTGCTGGTCGGCTTCGCGCCGGCCGGCGGCGGCACCTGCCGCGGGCCGTTCGGCTTAGAGGAACTGGTCATCACCGCCGCCTCCGAGCAC
This sequence comes from Rhizobacter sp. P3_B12, assembly GCF_056402895.1. Classification (NCBI taxonomy): domain Bacteria; kingdom Pseudomonadati; phylum Pseudomonadota; class Betaproteobacteria; order Burkholderiales; family Sphaerotilaceae; genus Rhizobacter; species Rhizobacter sp. P3_B12. The sequence continues at coordinate 186 of NZ_JBFUGN010000342.1, forward strand.
GATCTGGCCTTCGTCGCTCAGGCGACGCACGATCTTCAGCATTTCCTTCTGCTCGGCCTCGACCTCGCTCACGCGCACCGGGCCGCGCGATTCCAGGTCTTCGCGCAGCGTCTCGGCGGCGCGCGTGGACATGTTGCGGAACACCTTCTCGCGCATCTCCGGCGTCGCGCCCTTCAGCGCGATCACCAGCGATTCGGACTGCACTTCCTTCAGCACCAGCTGGATGCCCTTGTCGTCGACCTTCTCCAGGTCGTCGAAGGTGAACATGTTGTCCATGATCTTCTGGGCCAGCTCGTTGTCGGCCTCGCGCACGTAGTCGAGCACCGCGGTCTCGATGCTGCCGCCCAGCAGGTTGATCATCTCGGCCGCGGTCTTCACGCCGCCGAGCGAGGCCTTGCGCAGCTTGTCGCCGCCGGCCAGCACCTTGCTCATGACGTCGTTCAGGTCCTTCAGCGCCGACGGCTGGATGCCGTCGAGCGTGGCGATGCGCACCACCACCTCGTTGCGCTGGCGCTCGGTGAAGCACTTCAGCACCGACGAGGCCTGGTCGAAGTCCAGGTGCACCAGGATCGCCGCGACGATCTGCGGGTGCTCGTTGCGCAGCAGCTCGGCCACCGAGCTCGCATCCATCCACTTCAGGCTCTCGATGCCGCTGGTGTCGCCGCCCTGCAGGATGCGGTCGATCAGCAGGTTGGCCTTGTCGTCGCCGAGCGCCTTGCGCAGCACGCTCTTGATGTATTCGTCGTTGTCGGTGACGAGCAGGCTCTGCTCCTGCGCCTGGTTCGCGAAGCGCTCCAGCACCGTCTCCACGCGGTCGCGCGGGATGGTCTTCATCCGGGCGATGGTCTCGCCCAGGCCCTGCACCTCTTTCGGCGTGAGGTGCTTGAACACCTCGGAGGCTTCCTGCTCGCCGAGCGACATCATCAGGATTGCCGCGTCTTCCAGACCCTTGGTGTCCATCGTGTTCTGTTCCGTCGTTCTTGTGATGGCCGGGCGTCAGGCGGCTTCGCCGCTGACCCAGTCGCGCACGATGCTGGCCACTGCGGCGGGGTTGTCCTTGGCGTAGGCGCGGGCGGCGATCAGCGTCGGGCTGATGCGCGGCGCCTCGAGCATCGGCAGCTTCGCGTCGGCTTCGTGGCCGAGCTTCGGCAGCGACTCGGCGTCGTCGACCATCGCATTCAGCGTGTTGCCGCGCGCATCGGCCGGCGACACCGGCTGCGGCAGCGCCGCCTTCAGCGCCGGGCGGATCAGGCCGAACACGATCACCATCGCGACCAGGGCCAGCGAGGCCGGCACCGCGGCGGCGCGCAGCATGTCCAGCGTCTGCGRCTGCTTCCAGATCGGCGTGGTGTCGGGCTCGATCTTCTCGATGCGGAACGGCGCGTTGATGACCTTCACCGAGTCGCCGCGCTCCTGCTTGAAGCCGATGCTCTCGCGCACCAGCACGTTGAGCTTCTCGATCTCGTCGGGCGTCAGCGGCACGGTGGTGGTCTTGCCCTTGGCATCCGTCACGCTGCGGTGGTTGACGACCACGGCGGCGTTCAGGCGCTTGACGGTGCCGGTGGCGTTGCGCGTCACGCGCACGGTCTTGTCGATCTCGTAGTTGGTGACGGCTTCCTTGCGGCTGTTGGTGTTGCTGGCGGCGCCGTTCTGCGCGGTCTGCAGCGGCTGGGCGGCGCCCGTCACCGGGGCGGTCGCCGGCACCGGCGGCTGGTTCGACGCGGCCCCGGGGATGCCGGTGGCGCCGGCGCCGCTCTGGCCCATCTGCTCGCTGCTCTGCTGGCTGCGCACGCTGGCCTGCGCGTTCTCGCCCTGGTTGGGCTTGAACTCCTCGGCGGTGGATTCGACCTGCGAGAAGTCGACGTCGGCGGTGACCTGCGCGCGCAGGTTGTCGCGGCCGATCACCGGCTCGAGGATGTCGAGGATGCGCTTGTTGTAGCTGGCCTCGATCTGGTTCACGTACTGCAGCTGCTGCGCATCGAGGCCGGCACCGTTGGTGGCTTCGTTGGCGGCCGACAGCAGCGTGCCGGTCTGGTCGAGCACGCTGACGGCCTTCGGGTTCATCTCGGGCACGCTGGACGACACCAGGTGCACGATGCCGGCGACCTGCGAGCGGTCGAGCGTGCGGCCGGGGTGCAGCGTCAGCATCACCGAGGCGCTGGGCTTCTGCTGTTCGCGGAAGAAGCCGTTCTGGTTCGGCAGCGCCAGGTGCACGCGGGCGTTCTGCACGGCCGACATCGCGGTGATCGAGCGGGTCAGTTCGCCTTCGAGGCCGCGCTGGAAGGTCAGGCGTTCCTGGAACTGGGTCTGGCCGAACTTGGCGCCGTCCATCAGCTCGAAGCCGACGATCGAGCCCTTGGGCAGCCCGGCCGACGCGAGCTTCAGGCGCAGGTCGTGAACCTGTGCCGACGGCACCAGGATCGCGCCGCCGCCATCGGAATAGCGGTACGGCACGTTCATCTGCGACAGCTGGGCGATGATCGCGCCGCCATCTTTCTCTGACAGGTTGGCGTACAGCACCTTGTAGTCGCCCTGGCTGCTCCACAGCGTGATGGCCGCCAGCACGGCGATCAGCGCCGCGATGCCGAGGCCCAGGCTCGCCTTGCTCCTGGCGGGCAGCGCRGCCAGGCGCGCGCCGAAACCGGCCGGGGCGGCAAGCTGGTTGGCATTGGCAAGGGTGACCGCGTTGTCCATGTTGTTCGCTTGAGGTAGACGGGCACAGGCCGCCTGAATGAAGCGATTATTTGGAAACTTGAGGTTTCAATTGCGTTGAACAGCCGGGGAAAGGGCCCGCAGTTCGCCCCATCCGACTTCAGGGTCTTGTCTACAGTTCGATCCCATGGACGTCACCCTCAAGCCCTTCAACTTCGCACAGGCCGCGGCTCGTGCGGGGATGAACCCGAACGGCACGCCGCTGGTCAACAGCAGCAAGSCCACCGAGGGCGCGGGCTTCCAGCAGGCGCTGACGCAGGCGCTGCGCTCGGTGAGCGATTCGCAGCTGAAGTCCGACGAGATGCAGCGCCAGGTGTCGCTGGGCAACCCGACGGTCAGCCTGGAGGAGACGATGGTCGCGATGCAGAAATCGCAGATCGGTTTCCAGGCCACGCTGCAGGTGCGCAACCGGCTGGTGCAGGCTTACTCCGACATCATGAACATGTCGGTGTAACGCGCTGTTTCAATGTCGTCGCGACAGGGTTCCGTGACGGAGTAGACGATCCACGGTCACCCCCCATTCGCGTGTACCCGAAGGCGCAAGCGCCGGAACTTCGGGACAATCGGTGGTTGCCATCCGATGCCGTTGCGGCATCTCACCGTTGGACTGCTGTTTGAAATCCGCGTTTGCCATTCCAGGGCTGCTCGCCGCAACCCTCGTGACCTGCCTGCCCGCCCATGCCGACGATGCCGTCGAGCAGATGGTGGCGGGCATCGATGCCGTCCTCTACGTCTGCACGCCGATCGACCCGAAGAGCATGAAGCCGGGGCAGGAGATGCTGCAGCAGCTGGCGGCCAAGACCAAGTCGGACCTGTCGGCCGTGCGCAAGAGCGACGGCTACCGCGCCACCTACAACTCCGAGCTGAACCGGATGCTGTCGATGCCGGCGAAGGACAAGCTGGCGACCTGCCAGCGAGCCTTCTGACCGGCGCAGGCCCTTACTTCAGCGCCTTGTAGCGCAGCCGCTTCGGCTTCGCGCCCTCTTCGCCCAGGCGGCGCTTCTTGTCGGCCTCGTACTCCTGGTAGTTGCCGTCGAAGAACACCCACTTCGAATCGCCTTCGCAGGCGAGGATGTGCGTCGCGATGCGGTCCAGGAACCAGCGGTCATGGCTGATCACCATGATGCTGCCGGCGAACTCGAGCAGCGCGTCTTCGAGCGCGCGCAGCGTTTCGACGTCGAGGTCGTTCGACGGTTCGTCGAGCATCAGCACGTTGCCACCCTGCGCCAGCGTCTTCGCCAGGTGCAGGCGCCCGCGCTCGCCGCCCGACAGGCTGCCCACCAGCTTCTGCTGGTCGTTGCCCTTGAAGTTGAAGCGGCCGATGTAGGCGCGCGACGGCATCACGAACTTGCCGACGATGATGTTGTCGAGCCCGCCCGACACGTCCTGCCACACGGTCTTGTCGGCTTCGAGCGATTCGCGGCTCTGCTCGACGAAGGCCATCTTCGCGGTCGGGCCAACCTTCACGGTGCCCGAATCCGGCTGTTCCTTGCCGGCGATCATGCGGAACAGCGTCGACTTGCCGGCGCCGTTCGGGCCGATGATGCCGACGATCGCACCGGCCGGCACCTTGAAGCTCAGGTCGTCGATCAGCACGCGGTCGCCGAAGCTCTTGCTGACGTTGCTGAACTCGATCACCTCGTGGCCCAGGCGGTCGGACACCGGGATGAAGATCTCGTTGGTCTCGTTGCGCTTCTGGTAGTCGACGTCGCTCAGTTCCTCGAAGCGGGCCAGGCGCGCCTTGCTCTTGGCCTGGCGGCCCTTCGGGTTCTGGCGCACCCACTCCAGTTCCTTCTTCATCGCCTTGGTGCGCGCGTCCTCGGTCTTCTGCTCCTGCTCGAGGCGCTGTTCCTTCTGGTCGAGCCAGGTGCTGTAGTTGCCCTTGTACGGAATGCCGCGGCCGCGGTCGAGTTCAAGAATCCATTCGGCGGCGTTGTCGAGGAAGTAGCGATCGTGGGTGATGGCCACCACCGTGCCGCTGAAGCGGCTCAGGAACTGCTCCAGCCAGTCGACCGACTCGGCGTCCAGGTGGTTGGTGGGCTCGTCGAGCAGCAGCATGTCGGGCTTGGACAGCAGCAGGCGGCACAGCGCGACGCGGCGCTTCTCGCCGCCCGACAGCTTGCCGACCACCGCTTCCCACGGCGGCAGGCGCAGCGCATCGGCCGCGATCTCGAGCTGCAGGTCGGTGTTCTCGCTGCCGGCGGCGGCAATGACGGCTTCGAGCTCGGCCTGCTCGGCGGCGAGCGCGTCGAAATCGGCATCGGGCTCGGCGTATTCGGCATACACCTCGTCGAGGCGCTTCTTGGCGGCCAGCGAGCCGCCCAGGCCCTCCTCGACCGCTTCGCGCACCGTCTGGTCGGGCGCCATCACCGGCTCCTGCGGCAGGTAGCCGATGCGCAGGTTGGGCATCGGCGTGGCCTCGCCTTCGATGTCCTTGTCGATGCCGGCCATGATCTTCAGCAGCGTGCTCTTGCCGGAACCGTTCAGGCCGAGCACGCCGATCTTGGCGCCGGGGAAGAAGCTGAGGGAGATGTCCTTGAGGATCTGGCGCTTGGGCGGGACGATCTTGCCCACGCGGTTCATCGTGAATACGTACTGAGCCATGGCGTGTGGTCCTGGAGAGCGGGAAGAGCGGGAGGTGAAGCGGGAATGGCCGGCCGCAGACCGCGGCGCCAACGGCGTATTGTCGCCGCTCCGCGAACCGCCCCGCGGGAGTGCCCGGATGAGGCCGGCCGAGACCCGGCAGTTCCGGCGATGAAATCGCGTTCAGCAGGTAGAATCCGCCCACCAGCGCAGACACCAGTCACTTCGCTGCCGTCATCCCTGACCTGAGCCTCGCGCTCACCTCATCGTCTGCCTGCGACTGGCGCCGAAGTACTCGGCGACGGGCCGATCTCCTGATGGATCCCCATGTCTTTTGACACCCTCGGCCTGTCCGAGCCCCTGCTG
>NZ_JBFUGN010000343.1:0-5840 GCF_056402895.1 Rhizobacter sp. P3_B12
ATCAGGTTGTCGCCGGGCCGGACCTCGACGGTGAGCGCCGGGCCGGCGAAGCGCATCGACGGCGACAGCGGCGCGATGCGGCCGTGCAGCGCGCCGCGGCGACCGGCCACGTCGGCGAGGATCGACGACGGGAACTTCGAGGCACGCTCGACGGTGGCGGCGTCGACGCGTTCGATGTCGCGCATGACGTCGGGCAATGCAGCGGCCTGGCTCATCGGGATCTCCTGGATTGGCTGTTGAACGTGTGCGGGCGGCCCGGGGTCAGTCGACCCTGGCGCCGGACTCCTTGACGACCCCGCCCCAGCGCTGGACTTCCGTCCTGATCAGCGCGGCGAACTGGTCGGGCGTGCCGCCGGCGGCATCCGCCCCCTCGTCTTCGAGCTTCTTGCGCAGATCGGCCTGGCGCAGCGCCTTGTTGAACTCGGCGTTCAGCTTCACGATGACCTCCTTCGGCGTGCCGGCCGGTGCCAGCAGGCCGAACCAGGTGACGGCGTCGAACCCCTTGTAGCCGGACTCGTTGATGGTCGGGGTGTTCGGCAGATCGTCGACCCGCTTCGCCGACGTGACCGCCAGCGGGCGCAGCTTGCCCTGCTTGATCTGGCCGAGCAGTGTCGGCACCGACGCCATGTACAGGTCGACGTTGCCGCTGATGACGTCGGTCAGTGCCTGCGCGGCGCCCTTGTACGGCACATGCTGCGTCCGGATGCCGGCGGCCTTCTGGAAGAGCTCGCCGGTCAGGTGCGCGACGGTGCCGTTGCCGGGCGACGCGAAGTTCAGCGCGTCGGGCCTGGCCTTCGCCGCAGCGACGGCATCGGCCAGCGTCTTGTGCGGCGTGCCCATGCCGGTGACCATCACCAGCGGGGCGTTGGCCAGCAGGACGATGGGCGACAGGTCCTTCTGCGAGTCGTAGGGCATCTTCGCGTACAGCGTCGCGTTGATCGCCAGGTTGCTGGTCTGGCCCAGCACGAGCGTGTAGCCGTCGGCGGGGGCCTTGGCCACCGCGTCCACGCCGAGGTTGCCGCCGGCTCCCGGCTTGTTGTCGATCACGAAGGTCCAGCCCGTCGCCGTGGCGACCTTCTGCGTCGATTCGCGGGCGATGATGTCGGTTCCGCCCCCGGGCGGGAACGGCACGATGACGCGGATCGGCTTGGCCGGCCAGGCCTGGGCGAACGCGCCGCTGCAAACGGCGGCCATTGCCAGGGCGGGCAGGAAGTGTCGGGCAAGGGAAAAGAGAAAGGGCATGTCGTCTCCATCGTGAATCGCGCCGATCTGGCGGCCCGGATCGGTGTCGCGGGTCTGTCGATGGGCTTGAGTATTGGCGTGGCGACCTCTACAGTCCAATCGATAGTTTTTTGAAATCCATCAACGGCACTTTTGACATGGACCTGCGCGACCTGCGCTATTTCGAGACCATCGCCGAGCTGCAGCACATGGGCCGTGCGGCGGCGCGGTTGCACCGCACGCAGCCCGCGCTGACGAGCTGCGTCCGGCGCCTGGAAGAGGACTGCGGGGCTGCGCTGTTCGAGAGAGCCGGCCGGGGCATCCGGCTGACGGCCGCCGGGCGCGTGCTGCTGAAGTGGGCCCAGCGCATGCGCTTCGACGTCGAAGATGCGCAGCGCGAGATCGGTGCCATCGGCCAGGGGCTGGCCGGGCATGTCCGCATCGGCATCGTGCCGACCGCGGCGCAGTTCGTGCTGCCCTCGGTGGCCCGGCAACTGCTGCAGGAGGCGCCCGAGGTGACGCTGCGCACCGTCGTCGGCCTGGTCGACACGCTGAAGCCGCAACTGCACGCCGGCGAGATCGACATGATGGTCGGAACCGAGGGCCCCACCGAAGCCGGCTACGTTTCGAAGATGCTGGTGGAGGATGCGATCGTCGTCGCCGCGAGCGCGAGCCACGAACTGTTTCGCGGCACCCCGACGCTGAAGGATTTGTCGGCCTACCGCTGGGCATTGCAGCCGCCTGGCGCGCCGACGCGCGACTGGCTCGACCACACCTTCGACCGCAAGCGCTTGCCGCGGCCGAAGGTCCAGGTCGAGAGCACGATGCTGCTGATGCTGCCGTTGCTGATCGAGCAGACCGGCCTGCTGAGTTTCATCTCGCGCCACCACCTGGGCAGCCGGCCGGGACGGTCGGGCCTGAAGGAGATCCCCTTGAAGGAGGCCACGATGCACCGCCGGCTCGTGGTGACCTACCGCGCCAACAGCTACCTGTCGCCTGCCGCATCGCGGCTCATCGAGCTGTTCTCCGCACTCAGGACCACTCACTGATTCCCATGGATCACCACCTCGTGATGGTCGTCGCCGTCGGCGCGATCTGCGCCGGCTTCGTCCAGGGCCTGTCGGGTTTCGGGTTCGGCCTCACCGCGATGTCGTTCTGGGCCTGGGCGCTCGACCCGATGCTGGCGGCCGTGCTGGCCGTGTTCGGCTCGCTGACCGGCCAGGTCATTGCCGCGCTGACGGTGCGGCGCGGCTTCGACCTGCGGCGCCTGCTGCCCTTCGTGCTGGGCGGCCTGGTCGGCATTCCGATCGGCGTGACCATCCTGCCGCTGCTCGACGTGCTGCTCTTCAAGGTGGTGCTGGGCACGCTGCTCGTGCTGTGGTGTCCGGCGATGCTGCTGGCCGGCAGCCTCCCGAAGATCCGGGCCGGCGGCCAGGTGGCCGATGCGGTCGCCGGCGGCCTCGGCGGCGTGATGGGCGGCATCGGCGGATTCACCGGCACGATCCCCACGCTGTGGTGCACGCTGCGCGGCTTCGCGAAGGACGAGCAGCGCGCCATCATCCAGAACTTCAATCTCGCGGCGCTGGCGGTCACGATGGCCGTCTACGTGGCCAAGGGCATCGTCACCCGCGACATGCTGCCGATGTTCGCGATCGTCGCGCCGGCGATGCTGGTGCCCACGCTGCTGGGCGCGCGGCTGTACATCGGCATGTCCGAGGCGGCGTTCCGCAAGATCGTGCTGGGCCTGCTGACGGCGTCGGGTGTCGCGCTGCTGGCGGCGTCGCTGCCTGCCCTCATCGCGAGATGAGGGGGCCGGCGAGGCGCGACAATCCGCCGATGACCTCCGCCGCCCTCGACGCCTTCATCGCCCAAGCCTCGGCCCACAGCGGCCGCCAGCCCGATCCGGCCGATTGCGTGCTCGCGCTGGCGCCGCTGATGCTCGAGCTGATCGACCACGCCGGCAGCTTCCTCGAGCCGCAGCACTACCGCAGCAGCGCGTCGGGCTACACCCGCAACCTGATCTACGACGCGCCGGATGCGAGCCTGTCGCTGTACTCGATCGTCTGGCTGCCGGGCCAGTGGACGCCGGTGCACGACCACGGCAGCTGGGGTGTCGTCGGCGTGGTCGAGGGCGTGCTGGAAGAGCGCAGCTATGTGCGGCTGTCACCCGACCGCGGCGCCGACGAAGACATCGACCTGGCGCGCGGCGGCACGATCCTGCTGAGCCGCGGCGCCGTCACGAGCTTCGTGCCGAACCCGGACCACATCCACGTCACCGGCGTGCCGGCCGAGCGGCCGCGTGCCGTCAGCCTGCACCTCTACGGCCGGACGATGAGCGACTTCAACATCTACGACGTGGCCGAGCGCACGCGCCGGCGCATCAAGGTCGCGCACAACGAGAGCTGAGTGCGCCCGCCGGTGGCCGTCACGGCAGGTCGACGATCTCCACCCAGTTCGGGTTCTTGCCGACCGGCAGCCGGGTGGCTTCGCCGAGCGCGCCGGTGCGCGGGTCGATCGCGTGCACCGACACCGAATGCGACTCCTGCCCGGCCGCGATCAGGAAGCGGCCCGATGAATCGATCGCGAAGCCGCGCGGCGTCTTCTCGGTCGGCGTGCTGCCGGCCGGCTCCAGCTTGCCCGTCTCGGCATCCACCTTGAAGCGCGCGATCGTGCTCGAGGTGCGCTCCGACGCATAGAGCTGCCGGCCGTCCGGGCTCAGGTGCAGGTCGGCGGCCCACGGCTTGCCGGTGAAGCCCTCGGGCAGCGTGGTCGTGCGCTGCAGTTCGCGCAGCGTGCCTCGGCCGGCCTCCCACGCGAAGACGTACAGCGACGCATCCACTTCGTTGAGCAGGTACAGGTGCTTCTGCGCCTTGTCCCAGACGAAATGGCGGGCGCCGGACTTCGGCGCCGCCTGCACGATCGCCGGATCGTTCGGCGTCAGCTGTCCCTTGGCGGCATCGAAGCGCCAGACCGAGATGTTGTCGCCGCCGAGGCTGGTGGCCAGCACGAAGCGGTTGCTCGCGTCGGCATGGATCGCATGCGCGTTCGGCGATGTCGGGATCAGTTGCTGGATGGCCCCGACCACGCCGTTGCCGTCGATGCTGTTGACGGTGATCTTGTGCCCCGGGTACGAGGCCGCGAACAGCCACTTGCCGCTGGCGTCGACGTCGATGTTGGCCATGCTGTCGGCGAGCGGCGCCTCGCCCAGCTTCTTGAGGCGGCCGCCGGCCGGGTCGATCGCGAAGCTCACCACCCGGAACGGCTGCGAGCGCAGCGCGGCATAGAGGAAGCGCTTGTCGGGGCTCACCGCGAGCGGCATCACCGTGCCGCCGACGGCCAGCGTCTCGACCGGACTCAGCCGGCCGGTGCCGCGGTCGAAGGCCAGCACCGACAGCTCCTGGCTGTCGGCGCTGGACACGTAGACGAAGGTGCCGGCCATCGCGGGGAGGGCGGCGGCCAGCAGGCCGCCGGCCACGATCGCCGCGCGCAGCGGCGTTCCGAAGTGCAGATCCAAGTTTGTCTCCTCTGCGCCGCGATGTTGCGGTCTCTCGTCAGTTGCCGCTCAGTTGCAACCCAGCCCGGCCAGCGCCTTGCCTGCACCCGCCACCGCGGGCAGCTTCTGCTTCACGCAGGCGGAGTCGTGCACAGTGTAGGTGTACGGGATGCCGACCGGGAACGCGCTGGTGCTGACCCAGTCGCTGGCGTCGCGCGACGGCGACGACTCGCTGGCCACCCAGGTGATGCCGTAGCGGCTGAAATCGGCCGGGCTCTTCACGTTGTTGTTGCGCAGCTCCCAGTAGCCGATGGTCGAGCTGTCGCGCGAGGTCACCGGGTTCTGCGCGTTCTCGAACCAGTTGCCCTCGATCAGCGAGAAGCCGCCCATGCGGACGTTGGCGCCCGAGGTGTGCACGCCGCTGTACAGGTTGTTGTACAGGTGGGTGTAGCCGCCGCGCTGCAGCGGCAGCCGCGACTTCACGTTCTCGTAGACGTTGTGGTGGTAGGTGATGAAGCGGTCGCTGGAATCGCTGTCGCTGGAGCCGATCAGCCCGACCTTCTGGTGGTCGTGGATGTGGTTGTACGAGTAGGTGATGTGGTGCGCGCCGGCCTTGTTGTCGACCAGCCCGTCGAACTCCATGTCGCCGGCGCCCGGGCACTCCTTGATGCTGCTGAACAGCGTGTTGTGGTCGACCCAGATGTAGCCCGGCGACTTGCCGCCCTGGCCCTCGATGCCGATCGCGTCGATCGAGCCCGGCAGCAGGCCGATCGTCATGTTGCGGATGATGACGTTCGTCGCACCGCCCTTGACCGCGAGGCCGAAGTTCGCGGCCGAGCCGTCGGCACCTTCGATCGTCACGTTGCTCTTGTTCTTGACCTCGACGATGGCACCGGCAGGTTTCGTGCGCTGCGCGCAGGAGTCGGTGATCGACGCGAAGTCGAAGCTGCCGGTGTAGCGGATCACGAGGCCGGCCGAGCCGGTGTAGGCATCGATCGCCGCCTGCATCGCTGCTGCGCTGCTCACCGTCACGGCCGCGGCCTTGCCGCCGCCGGTCACGGTGCCGGCGAAGCCGGCGGTCAGGCCGCTCGGCGCGGGGGCCGGCGCGGGTGCGGGAGCAGGGGCC
>NZ_JBFUGN010000344.1:0-5814 GCF_056402895.1 Rhizobacter sp. P3_B12
CGTTCGCGATCCGCCCCGGCGAGACGCTGGCGCTGGTCGGTGAATCGGGCTGCGGCAAATCGACCACCGGCCGCTCGCTCGCGCGGCTGGTCGCGCCGCTGGCCGGCCGCGTCGAGGTGGCCGGGCGCGACATCGCGCCGCTCGAAGGTGCCGCGTTGCAGGCGCTGCGCCGCGACATCCAGTTCGTGTTCCAGGACCCGTACGCCTCGCTCGACCCGCGCCTGACCGTCGGCTACAGCGTGATCGAGCCGCTGCTGATCCACAAGCTGATGCCGCAGAAGCAGGCCGAGGAGCGCGTGCGCTGGCTGCTCGAGAAGGTGGGCCTGCCGGCCGAGGCGGCGAACCGCTACCCGCACGAGTTCTCCGGCGGGCAGCGCCAGCGCATCGCGATCGCGCGCGCGCTGGCCCTGAACCCGAAGGTGGTGATCGCCGACGAGGCGGTGTCGGCGCTCGACGTGTCGATCCGCGCGCAGATCGTCAACCTGCTGCTCGACCTRCAGCAGGAGTTCGGCATGGCCTACCTGTTCATCTCGCACGACATGGCGGTGGTGGAGCGCATCAGCCACCGCGTCGCGGTGATGTACCTGGGCCAGATCGTCGAGATCGGCCCGCGCCGCGCGGTGTTCGAGAATCCGCAGCATGCCTACACGCGGCGCCTGCTGGCCGCGGTGCCGGTGGCCGACCCGACGCGCCGCCGCCAGCGCGAGCTGCTGTCCGACGAGATCGCGAGCCCGGTGCGCGCGGTCGGTGATCCGCCGACGGTGGCGCCGCTGCAGCAGGTGGCGCCCGGTCATTTCGTGGCACGTCACCCGGTGGGTGTCGCACTCTGATTTTCTTGTTCTGCTCATTCAAAGCCAGGAGTACTTCGATGAACCGACAACAGCTCTCCCGAATCGCCGCCGCGCTGGCACTGGCCGGCACCGCGCTGGCCGCCCATGCGGCGAAGGACATCACCATCGCCGTCGCGTCGACCTTCACGACCACCGACCCGTACGACGCGAACGACACGCTGTCGCAGGCGGTGGCCAAGTCGTTCTACCAGGGCCTGTACGGCTTCGACAAGGACATGAAGATGGTGCCGGTGCTGGCCGAGAGCCACACCGCCAGCAAGGACGGCCTGGTCTACACCGTCAAGCTGAAGAGCGGCATCAAGTTCCACGACGGCACGCCGTTCAACGCCGAGGCGGTGAAGGCCACCTTCGACCGCGTGACCAACCCCGACAACAAGCTCAAGCGCTACAACCTCTACAAGAACATCGCGAAGACCGAGGCGCTCGATGCCGGCACGGTGCGCTTCACGCTGAAGGAGCCGTTCTCGCCGTTCATCAACACGCTGGCGCACCCGTCGGGCGTGATCATCTCGCCGGCGGCACTCGCGAAGTACGGCAGCAAGGGCATCGCGCAGAACCCGGTGGGCACCGGCCCGTTCAAGTTCGTCGAGTGGAAGGCCACCGACTACCTGAAGGTCGAGAAGTTCGACGGCTACTGGAAGAAGGGCTACCCGAAGGTCGACAGCATCACCTGGCGTCCGGTGGTCGACAACAACACGCGTGCCGCGGTGATGCAGACCAACGAGGCGCACTTCGCGTTCCCGGTGCCGCCGGAGGCGGTCGAGACGCTGTCGAAGAAGCCGAGCCTGGAGGTGACCGCATCGCCGTCGATCATCCAGCGCTACCTGTCGATGAACGTGCAGCAGAAGCCGTTCGACAACCCGAAGGTGCGCGAGGCGATCAACTACGCGATCAACAAGGACGCGCTGATCAAGGTGGCCTTCTCCGGCTACGCGATTCCCGCCGAGGGCGCGCTGCCGCAGGGCGTCGAATACGCCACCAAGCTCGGCCCGTGGCCCTACAACCCGGCCAAGGCGCGCGAGCTGCTGAAGGAGGCGGGCTACCCGAACGGCTTCGAGACGACGCTGTGGTCGGCCTACAACCACACGACGGCGCAGAAGGTGATCCAGTTCGTGCAGCAGCAGCTGGCCCAGGTGGGGATCAAGCTGCAGGTGCAGGCGCTCGAAGCCGGCCAGCGCGTCGAGCGCGTCGAGAGCGCGCAGGACCCGGCGACCGCGCCGGTGCGCATGTACTACGTGGGTTGGTCGTCGTCGACCGGCGAGGCCGACTGGGCGCTGCGCCCGCTGCTGTCGTCCGAGTCGTTCCCGCCGAAGCTGTTCAACACCGCGTACTACAAGAACGAGGTGGTCGACAACGCGATCGCGAAATCGCTGGTGACGACCGACAAGGCCGAGAAGGCACGGCTCTACACCGAGGCACAGAAGCAGATCTGGAAGGACGCGCCCTGGGCCTTCCTGGTGACGGAGCGGCTGGTGTCGGTGCGCGCGCGCAACCTGGCGGGCTTCTACGTGATTCCGGACGGCAGCTTCAACTTCGACGATGTCGAGTTGAAGTGATCGAATGGTCGTCTATCTCGTCAAGCGCCTGCTGGGGCTGCTGCCGACGCTCTTGATCGTCGCGGTGCTGGTGTTCGCCTTCGTGCACCTGCTGCCGGGCGATCCGGCGCGGCTGGCGGCCGGCGTCGATGCCGGCCCCGAGACGGTCGAGCTGGTGCGCCGCGACCTCGGGCTCGACCTGCCGCTGCCGCAGCAGTTCGTGCGCTTCTTCGGCCATGCGCTGCAGGGCGACTTCGGGCTGTCGATCCGCAGCAAGCGGCCGGTGTCCACCGAGATCGCCGAGCGCTTCGGCCCGACCTTCTTCCTGACCCTCGCGGCGATGGGCTGGTCGGTGCTGCTCGGGCTGGTGCTGGGCGTCGCGTCGGCCGTCTGGCGCAACCGCTGGCCTGACCGGCTCGGCATGACGCTCGCGATCTCGGGCATCTCGTTCCCGTCGTTCGCGCTCGGCATGGTGCTGATGCAGCTGTTCTCGGTGCAGCTCGGCTGGCTGCCGACGGTCGGCGCCGACAGCTGGCGGCACTACATCCTGCCGTCGCTGACGCTCGGCGCCGGCGTGGCCGCGGTGATGGCGCGCTTCACGCGCAGCTCGTTCATCGACATCCTGAAGGAAGACTACGTGCGCACCGCGCGCGCCAAGGGCCTGGGCGAGCTGCCGGTGGTGTTCAAGCACGGGCTGCGCAATGCGCTGATCCCGGTCGTCACGATGATGGGCCTGCAGTTCGGCTTTTTGCTGGGCGGCTCGATCGTCGTCGAGGTCGTCTTCAACTGGCCCGGCATGGGCCGGCTGCTGGTCGACGCGGTCGAGATGCGCGACTACCCGCTGATCCAGGCGCTGGTGCTGCTGTTCTCGCTCGAGTTCATCCTGATCAACCTGCTGGTGGATGTGCTGTACGCCGTCATCAACCCGACCATCCGCTTCCAGTGAACACGACCCCTCCCACCACGACGCCTCCCCCGGGGCCACCCGTTTCACCCGGCGCGGTGCGCACGCCGGCCTCCGAGTTCTGGCGCAAGTTCCAGCGCCAGCGCGTCGCGCTGGTGGCCGGCGCGTTCGTGCTGCTGCTGGTGCTGGTGGCGGCGTTCGCGCCGTGGCTGGTGCCGTTCGATGCCGAGAACTTCTTCGACTACGACGCGCTGAACACCCCGCCGTCGGCGAAGCACTGGTTCGGCGTCGATTCGCTCGGGCGCGACATCTTCAGCCGCATCCTGATGGGCGCGCGCATCTCGCTGGCGGCCGGCTTCATCTCGGTGGCGGTGGGCGCGGTGATCGGCACGCTGCTCGGGCTGCTGGCCGGCTACTACCAGGGCTGGTGGGACCGCATCGTGATGCGCATGGCCGACGTGCTGTTCGCGTTCCCCGGCATCCTGCTGGCGATCGGCATCGTCGCGATCCTCGGCAACGGCATGATCAACGTGATCCTCGCGGTCGCGGTGTTCAGCGTGCCGGCCTTCGCGCGGCTGGTGCGCGGCAACGTGCTGTCGCTGAAGCACCAGACCTACATCGAGGCGGTGCGCTCGATCGGCGCCTCGGACACCGTGATCATGCTGCGCCACCTGCTGCCCGGCACGGTGGCCTCGGTGGTGGTGTACCTGACGATGCGCATCGGCACCTCGATCATCACCGCGGCGAGCCTGTCCTTCCTCGGGCTGGGGGCGCAGCCGCCGACGCCGGAGTGGGGCGCGATGCTGAACGAGGCGCGTGCCGACATGCTGAACGCGCCGCACGTCGCGCTGTTCCCGAGCCTCGCGATCTTCGTCACGGTGCTGGCGTTCAACCTGCTGGGCGACGGCCTGCGCGACGCGCTGGATCCGAAGCTGGACAAGTTCTGATGGAGCTGTCGGCGCTCGGCGCACCGCGCGTGGGCAGCTTGCCCGCGGGCGCTCTGGATGCGATCACCGACGTGCAAGGCGTCGCGTTCGGCCACTGCACGCTGGCCGACGGCGCGACGCAGACCGGCGCCAGCGTGCTGCTGCCGCAGCCGGGCAACCTCTTCCTGCACAAGCTGCCGGCCGGGCTGGCGGTGATCAACGGCTTTGGCAAGAGCCTCGGGCTGATGCAGGTGCAGGAGCTCGGCACGCTCGAATCGCCGATCGCACTGGTCAGCACGTTGGCAGTGGGCACCGCGGCGACGGCGCTGGTGCGCGACGGGCTGGCGCAGAACCCGGAACTCGCGCGCAGCCTGCCGACGCTGAACCCGCTGGTGTTCGAGTGCAACGACGGCTGGCTGAACGATGCGCGCACGCTGGCCTTGCAGGAGTCGCACGTGGCGCAGGCGCTGGCGGCCGCGCGCGAAGGGCGGGGGTTCGCGCAGGGCAGCGTGGGCGCAGGGCGCGGCATGTCGTGCCATGGGCTGAAGGGCGGCATCGGCAGTGCGTCGCGCCGCGTCGCGTGGCAGGGGCGTGAGTTCAATGTCGGTGCGCTGGTACTGGCGAACCAGGGCCGGCCCGAGGCGCTGACGATCGCCGGGCGGCGCATCGGGGCACAGCTGCAGGCGCGTCTGGTGGCTGAAGAGGGACCGGAGCGCGGCTCGATCATCGTGCTGCTGGCGACCGATGCCCCGCTGGATGCGCGGCAGCTGGGCCGCGTCGCGCGCCGTGCCGCGGCCGGGCTGGCGCGCACCGGCTCCGACTACGGGCACGGCAGCGGCGACATCGCGCTCGCGTTCAGCACCGCGTGGCGCGTGCCGCAGCTCGCGGACGAGCCGATGCCCGCTGTCGCGATGCTGCACGAGAGCGCGCTCGACGGCCTGTTCCAGGCCGCGGCCGAAGCGACCGAGCAGGCCATCGTGCATGCCTTGTTCGCGGCGACCACGGTGACCGGCCGCGACGGCCGCACCCGCCGCGCGCTGACCGATGTGGCGCCCGACTGGCGGGCGCTGATGATGACTTCTTGAGAGGGCAAGGATGAAGACCCCGACGATCCTGGTGGCCGTGGACATCGAAGGCGTGGCCGGCGTGTGGCGGCCCGAGCAGACGCAGGCCGGCAACGGCGACTACGAACGCGCGCGGCGCTGGATGACGCAGGAGGCCGATGCCGCGGTGCGCGGCGCCTTCGCGGGTGGGGCCGGCGCGGTGCTGGTCAACGATTCGCACGGGCACTTCGGCAACCTGCTGGCCGACGAGATCGATCCGCGGGCGCAGCTGATCCAGGGCAAGCCGCGGCAGCTCGGGATGATGGCCGGCGTCGACCAGGGCGTCGACGGCGTGCTGATGATCGGCTGGCATTCGCGCGCGAAGACCCGCGGCGTGCTGGCCCACACCACCAGCAGCTTCGCGTTCTCGCGCGTGTGGCTGGGCGGGCTGGAGCTCGGCGAGATCGGTTTGTATGCCGCGCTGGCTGGCGAGTTCGGCGTGCCGGTGCTGATGGCCAGCGGCTGCGACGTGATGGCCGCCGAGGTGGCGGCGTT
>NZ_JBFUGN010000345.1:0-5811 GCF_056402895.1 Rhizobacter sp. P3_B12
GCGCACAGCGTCTCGGTCAGCATCGCGGTGCGGCCGTCGGCCAGCGCATGCGCGAAGCGCGCCTGCACCGCGCCGGCCGGCGTCGGCAGCACGGGCGGTGCCGCCTCGCGCAGCGCGGTCTGCGCGACCATCCACTGCACGATGCCGTCCAGCGCCTGGCGCGGCACGACGGTGTGCACCGGCTCGGCCATCATGTCGGCATAGCCGGCACAGGCGATCGCATCGGTCGCGATGCCAAGCGTCAGCAGGTGCTCGCGCAGCGCTTCTTCCTCGCCGATCAGGTCGTCGCGCGCCACCAGCAGTGCACGGCCGCTGACGCGCAGCGCCTCGCGCGTGAGCTGCACGCCCTTCACCGCCTCCTGCGTCTCGCGGCTCACCAGGAAGCCCGCTGGCTCCAGCGGCGCGCTGACCGGCCGCTGGCCGCCGCCGGCCGCCATGTCGAGCGCCTGCAGCTCGCGCACATGGCGGCGGCCCGAGGCGCACACGTTCCACAGCACCAGCCAGTCGACCTCGCGCTGCACGGCGACCAGCGCCGCGAGCGTCGCGCCGAGCCGCATGCCGAGCAGGCCGACGCGTGCGCTGCCGCTGAGCGATTGCGCCGCGGCGATCGCTGCATGGATGTCGTCCTGCCAGCGCTGCAGGCGGCCGGCATCGGTCTCCAGCCCCGGCGAATCGCCGGTGCCGTGGTAGTCGAAGCGCAGCGCCGGCACGCCCGAGCGCGCGAGGTCGTCGGCCAGGTGGCGCAGCGAGCGGTGGCCGTGCGCGTACTCGTAGCCCATCGGGTTGCAGATCACGACGACCGCATCGCGGCGCGGCACCGCATCGGCCACGTGGTACCAGCCGAACAGCGGCTTCTCGGCCGTGCCGAGCATCAGCGGCTCGCGCCTCACCTCGGGGCGGCGCGTGGCGTCCGGCTGCAGCGGGATGTCGTCAGTCCGCACGGACGGTCACCGTCTCTCGCAGATTCAGCGCGCCGAGGTGCGCCTTGAACTTGCGCGGCGCGGCGTCGAGCGGGTGCAGGCGCAGCGTGCGGCGCGACTGCGGCGCCAGGTGGAAATGCAGGTCGTCGGCCGCGTAGCCGGCGCACTCGATGTGCACCGACTGGATCAGCGCGGTGCTCTCCAGCGTCAGTTCGACGCTGCCGTCATCGAGGCGCACGGCCTGTGCCGTCAACGCACCGGCGCGCTGCGGCGGCAGGTTCAGGCCATGCGGGAAATGGAAATCCTCGGCCAGCGTCTCGCCCGCCTCGTTCTTCAACCGCGCGACCGCCACATCGTGCTGCGGCGGCCCGAAGCGGTACGCATACGCGGTGTCGGCGAAGTGCCCGACCAGCGCATCGGCCTGCAGCGCGAGGCTCTCGTTCGCGGCCAGCATCACGCCGAGGCTGCCGCCGGCGGTGCGCACCTGGCCGTCCTGGTAGAGCGTGAACTCGACGCTGCCGGCGAACGGCGCGCCGCCCTCGTTGTGCACCTGCAGCTGCAGCCCGTCGAGCCCGCCGTCGGTGATCAGCACGGTGCGCGCGGCCCAGGCGCGCTTCAGCGCCCAGTACACCGCCTTCGGCCGGCCGGTGCTGTCGATCAGCCCCCAGCCGGCGCCCGGCCACAGGTCCTTCAGGAACCACACCAGCCCGCCGCCGCAGACGCCGCCCGGTGCCCGCCACTCGGCGAACACGCGCTTCAGCACCTCGCCGGTGACCGCGCGCGACAGCGCGAGGTAGCGCGCGATGTCGGTGCTGCGCAGCGCGACCGGATCGAGCCCGGTCAGCTCGCGCAGGTAATGGTCGCGGATGTCCTCGAAATCCCAGCCGGCGCCGTTGTCGCGCGGCTGGCGCTGCTTCCACAGCGGGTGGTGCGGCGCGATCGTCGGCTGTCCGGCCAGCAGCTCGATCGTCTCCGGCTCGGGCACGTGCGAGAAGCCGAGGCACTCGGTGGTGAACTTGACGCCCGCGTGTTTCGCGTCGCTGACCGGCCGCCGGTACGCGCCGACGCCGTAGTAGTGCGAGATGCCGACGCCCACGTGGAACGGCAGCGCGCCCTCGCACGGCGACGACCGGAAGTACGGCACGCCGGCATGGCGGCTCGCGCAGCGCGCCGGCAGCGTCTCGCTGAAGAAATCGTTGCTCCACTCCGAGGCCGGCAGGCCCAGCATCGCGGCCTGCTGCTCGACCTCGCTGCCACCGCAGTACGCGGCAATGCACGGGTGCGCCTGCAGGCGGTGGAGTTGCTGGTCGGCTTCGCGCTCGATCTCGGCGCGGAAGGCCTCGTCGGCGACCGGGTAGTCCATGTTGGCGAACATGAAGTCCTGCCAGACGAGGATGCCGAGCTCGTCGCACAGCGCGTAGAACGCGTCCGACTCGTAGGTCATCGTGCCGCCGATGCGCAGCATGTTCAGGCCGCCGTCGCGCGCGAGCGTCAGCGTGCGGCGCAGCTGCTGCGGGTCGCCATGCAGCCGCAGGAAATCGTCGGTGGTCCAGCAGGCGCCGCGGCAGAACACCGGCGAGCCGTTGACGTGGAACTGCACCAGGCCCTCGTCGCGCCGCACCTCGACCTGCCGGAAGCCGATGCGGCCGCGGTCGATCGAGATCCATTGCGTGCCCTGGCGCAGCTCGACCGTGCAGGCGTGCAGCGCGGGCGTGCCGTGTGTGTGCGGCCACCACAGCGCCACATCGGGCAGCCGCAGGTCGGCCGACAGGGTGTCGCCGTCGAGCGCGAGCGCATGGGTGCGGTCGCCGATGCGCAGCCGCGCCTCGGCCACGTCGCTGCCGGGCGTCAACGCGACGCGCAGGCGC
Organism: Rhizobacter sp. P3_B12; assembly: GCF_056402895.1. Lineage (NCBI taxonomy): Bacteria > Pseudomonadati > Pseudomonadota > Betaproteobacteria > Burkholderiales > Sphaerotilaceae > Rhizobacter > Rhizobacter sp. P3_B12. Next base: position 2,789 of record NZ_JBFUGN010000345.1, read on the forward strand.
AGCCGGGCCACGCCGGCCTCGGCATCGCACTGCAGGTCGATCGAGGCGAGGCCGCCGGGCGACACCGTCTCCAGCCACACCGGCTTCCACACGCCGACCGGGTGGATCGGAGGCGTCCAGCCGGGGATGCGGCCGAGCAAGGTGGTGCGCACCCAGCGCAGGTTCTGCGCCTCGACCAGTGCGGTCTTCCAGCGCGGGYGCGGCTTGCGGGCCGCGAGTTCGCCGTCGAGCGAACGGAAGCGGATGCGCAGTTCGTTGTCGGGCCGCAAACGACCGGTCACGTCGACCCGTTCGGTGGTGAACATGTTGCGCGTGCTCAGCACCAGCTCATCGTTCAGCCACACATCGGCGAGGCCGGCGAGGCCGTCGAAGCGCAGCTGCTGGCGGTCGAGCCCACGGGGCGCGGGCGCGCTGAAGCGGCAGCGGTACCACCAGTCCTGCGCGTCATAACGCCCGTGCGGCGTGTCGAGCTCGACGCCGAGGCTCGCACCCACGGTGCCCAGTTCGCGCACCGGCGCCCAGGCCAACCCCTCAGCCGCACCCGCGGCGATCTCCCAGCCGCTGTCCAGTGCGATCGCCGAGTCCATGGCCGCGTGCGTCACCCGTGTTGTCGACGCAGCTCGCCGATGCCTTGCGCCCAGGCCTCGCCCATCGCATCGATCGGCGACAGGTCGAGCGCCTTCTTGCGGGCCATCGAGCGCGCGAGCTGGAACTGGAAGGCCTTCGCGGTCTGCGAGATCTGCGCGAACGCATCGGCCGGGGCCGCCGCGTCGACGCCCTGCGCGGCGAGCCAGCGCAGGTAGGTTTCGGCCAGCTCGAAGCAGGCGCCGTACTGGCGCAGCGTCGCGAACGAGTAGGTGTGGAAGACCGTGATGTCGGACTGCATCAGCCAGTCGAGGTCTTTGGCGAACTGCGTCTTGAAGCGCTCGAACGGGTTGCTGGCCGGCACGCGCGTCAGGTGCTTGCGCAGCAGCGCGAGCGAGCCGTCGACGAGGGCCGCACCGGTCGGCGGCGTGAAGCCGGGCCGGGCCTTCAGGTACTCGATGTACGGCGGCAGCATGCGTTCGTGCACCAGCCCGTCGAGCTGGAACACGTCGCGGAAGTCATCGCCTTCCAGCGCGTAGAAGCCCTGGTTGTGGAAGTAGTCCATGCGACGCGCCTTCACGTCGATCGCATTGACGCCGACCGTCGACTTGGTGTGCGCGAGCTGGTAGGCCGAGCCGGCGGTGTCGGGGAGGAACCACGAGTCGAGCTCCACCAGCACCGGCCGGCCCTGCGCGACCTGGTCCTCGATGTGGTCGACCAGCGGGCGCCAGACGGCGAGTTCCTGGATGTCGACGCCGTACAGGTCGTACAGGTCGCCGTCGGGGAACTTGAAGAAGGTCCACTGGTCGCCTTCGAAGTCGACGCCGAGCGTGAACGCAAGCGCCGGCACCGGGTCGTGGCCGAGGYCGTGCAGCAGCTCGATCAGCACGTCGGCGTAGCAGTTGGTCTCGGCCCAGGTGCGCGGCGCGGTGTGGATCGGGTGGCGCTGGAAGCTCGCCGGCTCGATCGGCAGGACACGTTTCATGCGGTCCTCGTCACGCCATCGCCAGCTGCTGGCGCACCTCGTGCGGCCAGCGCTTCGGGTCGAATCCGTGCGTCTTCAGCAGCGCGAGCGCGATGCGCTCCAGCCCGAAGCCGATGCAGGCGGTGTGGGCCGGCGTGCCGTCGGCCTGCAGGATGTCGAACGAGACGCCGAAGTGGTCGAGGTGGTAGTTGCACGAGGTGATGGCGGTCGGCTTGTCTTCCTTGCAGATCGGCACCACGAGTTCGTACTTCAGGTCCTGCTCGCGCTGCGTGGCCTTCATGATGCGCGCGCCGCGGCCGAAGAACGGGTCGTCGGCCAGCACCTTCTTGACCGGCAGGCCCACCGATTCGAGGATGGCCTGGCCGCGCGCGAGCCAGTCGTTGCGGTGGTTCAGCGCCTGGTCGGGCGTGCCGAGGCGCACGAACTCGCGCTGGCGGAAGATCTGCATGCGGGCCGGATCGTCCGACGGTTCGTGGCGGAACACGAAGGTCTTCRGGTCGACGACGCGGCCTTGTGCCGACAGCGTGCCGGTGGCGGTCGGGTACAGCGGGTAGCAGGCAGCCGGCACCAGCATCACTTCGGCCGGCGTCAGCGCGGAAGTCCAGTCTTCCTTCGCCTCGAACTTGCCGAGCATGGCCTGGTGTTCTTTCTCGCCGCCGAGGAAGCTGTGCACCGAGCCCATCAGGTCGGGAAAGTTGTTGATGTGGTCGATGCGCGCGTAGTGCGCCCGCGGAAAGATCGGCGGGAAGCGCATCACCTCGGCGGTCTGGAACGCACCTTCGCGCGTCACCAGGCCCTCGAACTGGTCGATGATGTTCTCGAAGGTGCCGCTGCGGCCGTAGACGCCGCGCACGCCCGAGGGAATCAGCAGGCCGGCTTCGATCAGTTCGGCCTGGTACTGCTTGTAGGGGTCGTCGTGTTGGGTGCACATGGCTTTCTTGTCCTTCTGGAATGGTGCTCAGTCGCGCGCGCAGCTTGGGGCAAGGCGACTGGGCTGGGGGCTCATGCCGGGGCGGTCGACCCTGGCGGGCCGACTGCACGAAGAAGCTCGGCTTCGGGGGTGCATCGGCAAACTCCCTCCACTCACTTCGTTCGTTGTGGTCAAACACAGCCGATGAGTCAGTCTACGAAGCGTGCTGCGCACGCCACCCCCGAAACCGATCTTCTTCGTCGCCCCAGAAATCGCCCCCAGCCCAGTCGCCTTGCCCCAACCTGCGGTCGGAGCGTGTTCGGCGACGTCTTCGACGCAGTGGGCCGACGGTTCCGCAAAGGCGCGGGTGGGTAGGCTGTGGAGCGCCAATMRGGACGGGKCGCCGGAGCTGGCTGGTTTCATGGCCCGCGYGCGCCAGCRCGCTTCGTGMACTGACTGTCGCCSACTGTTTGACCACAACGAACGAAGTGAGTGGCGGGAGTTTSGGCGACGGGCCATGAAACCAGTCAGCGCAGGGGAGTC
>NZ_JBFUGN010000346.1:0-5794 GCF_056402895.1 Rhizobacter sp. P3_B12
CCTTCAGCCAGCGCGTCAGCTGGTTGCGCAGCCGCGCGACGGCCAGCGCATGCGGCTCGCGGCCGAGCGCCAGCCGCGTCTGCACGAACAGCTGGCCGACCACGATCGACAGCAGCGCGAGCAGCGCCGCGGTGGCCCAGTCGAGCGCATCGCGCATCGGGTTCACCGTGCTGCCGCTGCGCAGCTCGCGCAGCAGCAGCCACGCGGCGAAGGCCATCGCGGTGACGAACACCACGTCGCGCCAGCCGGGCCCTACCGCACGCGCATCGGGGTCGTGCGTGTCGCGCGCGGCCCAGTAGCCGGCCACCAGGCCCGGCGCGGTCGCGGCCCACAGCGCCAGCGCGGCCGGCCACCACGGCGTGAACCACCGCTCCCAGCCCTGCGGGTCGAGCTGCTGCGTGCTGTGCTGCCACAGGTGCGGCGCGATCACCAGCAGGCCGAGCAGCATGCAGGCGAACATGAACTCGGTGTGGATCGCCAGCCAGGCACGCAGGTAGGTGACGACCGCGATGCCGATGTCGCGCGAGCCGGCCGGCGACAGGTAGCGGCCGTTGCGGCGCAGCCATTGCAGCACCGGTGAATCGCTGCGCGCGAGCAGCGCCTGCGCCTGCTGCAGCCCGAAGGCGTTGACGAGGCGGCCGAACATCGCGCCGGCGTAGCCGCCACCCGAGACGGTGGACAGGTAGTCGACGCGGCCCAGCAGGCCGTCGGCCACCAGCGAGCGGTCGGCCGGGTCGGCGCGCTCGCGGTTCGGCTGGCCGTGGTTCTGCGAGAGGCCGCGCAGCAGGCCGAGCGCGAAGGTCGCGCTGCGCACGCCGCCGCCGGACAGCGCGAGGCCGACGCTGGGCAGCTTCAGCGCCGGGTGCGCGTCGCCGTCGGCCAGGCCGAGCACGTGGCGGCGCCGCGCCTGCAGTGCCAGCTGTTCGGCCTGTTGCAATGCGAGCCAGTCATCCGGCAAAGAGCCGGCCGGCAAGGCTGCCGGTCCATCGTCTTGAGGCTTCATGAGCCGTGTCCCCTGGAGGGCCGTTCGCGTGGCGGCCTCGCCGCGACTGTAGGACCGCGCGGGGCGCTTGTCAGCCGCTGTCCGACCTGCGACCTAGGGGGCTGCCTGACAGCCTGTGTCAGCGCGATGAAACCCAGCTGTAACCGGCCGTGCGGGCGCCAACAAATGCCGTGTTCTTGTGCGCGGACCCGCCTGCGGGTCCGAAACGACCGCTTCGTGCCGACGCCGGGCCGTCGAAAAGAAAGGGCACAGACAGACCCGATCGAAAGCCCGCCCCATGTTCCTGCTCCGCCCTCTCCTCGTCGCATGCCTCGCCGGTCTGTCGCTGGCCGCATTCGCACCCGTGGCGGCGGCCGAGACCTGGGGCCTGCACATCGCGAGCAAGCACATCCCGGCGAAGCGCTACAACAACTCGAACCCGGGCCTCTACTACCGCAGCGACGACAACTGGACGGTCGGCGCGTATCGCAACTCGCTGCGCCGCAACAGCGCCTACGCCGGCTACACGCTGGAGCACGGCCGCTTCGGCGTGACGATGGGCGGCGTGACCGGCTACGACCACGCGGTGCAGCCGCTGTTCGTGCCGACGGTGTCGCTGTTCACGGTGCACGGCGTGACGACGCGCATCGCCTTCATTCCGCGCGTTGAAAAGCGCATCGGCTCGCACGTGCTGCACCTGATGGTGGAGTTCTAGGGCACCCGCTGCTCGCTCTTCCAGGGCGTCCAGATGAGCGCCGCCGCGAAGCTGGCGGTGCTGCTGCGTTCGAACAACGGGCTCGCGCGGTTGGCCGCGCCGGCGTGATTGTTCAGCGAGGCGCCGAGGCTCAGCACCGTGTCGGCCGCGACGCGGCGTGACCACCACGCACGCACGCCGCTGCCGAAGTAACCAGAGCTCGCGTCGTAGGCCGGCCGTTGCGCGGTCGCGTAGCGCGGGTCCACCTGGTAGAAGTAGTCGTGCAGCGACTCGCTGGCCCAGGTGCTGACCACGCTGAGCTGCACCTGGCTCTCGCTGTCGGGCCAGCCGCGGCGCTGCCAGCGCAGCTCGGGCTCGACGACGCTGCCGTGGCGGTCGATGCCGCGCCCATCGGTCGAGAACACCGCGCGCGCCTTCAGGTGCGCGCTGACCTGCTGGCCGTCCTGCAGCGGCAGGCGCCAGCGCAGCTGCGGGCCGAGCTCGAACAGGTAGTCCAGGCCGGGCATGCCGCGGCGCGCATCGTTGTCGCGCGCATTGAATGCGGCGGCGCCGGACAGGTCGAGCTCGAGCCGCCCGCCGGCGAACAACCGGCTGCGCACGCCGTCTTCGTCGACGCGCAGGCGCTCGCCGCGGTAGACGAGGATCRGCACCGGCGCGATGCGCGCGTGCCGCGTGCCGGCGGCCGGGTAGTCGGGGCCGTTGACGGCGACGCCGCCGACGCCGATCTCCCACAGCGGCTTGCCGCTCGGCGTGGCTTCGATCTTCGCGGGCGGTGCGTCGGCCTGCTGCGCCTGGGCGAGCGAGGCGGCGAAGAACAGCGGAACGAGAAGCGTGAGGGCCCGCGGCAAGCGGCGCATCAGCGCGTCACGTCCAGCGTCAGCGCGTTGCTGTCGGCCGCGTGGCCCTCGTTGTCCACCGCGCGCGCATACACGCGCACCGTGCTGCGGCCGTCGGTCGGGCCGGTCAGCGTCCATTCGTAGGGCGGCACGCCATCGCCGCCCAACAGCACCGAGCCGATGCCGTCGATCCGGTAGAAGCGCACCTCGTCGATGCCGCTGTCGTCGCTCGCCGCAGCGGACAGCCGCACCGAGCCGCCGGCCGGAACCGACGAGGACGAGGCCACGAGCTGCACGCTCGGCGGGTCGTCGTCACCGAAGCCGTTGCTCCATTCGACGTAGAAGCCCCCGCCGCAGGCGGTGAGCAGCGCCGCGCCGGCGAGCACGGCGGAAAGGTGGGCAGGTCGTCGCATCAGCGGATGCTACCCCGCTCAAACGCTGGTCCACCACCGTTTCCCCGGCTGCGGTGCGTCCAGCGGCAGGCGCTCGCCCATCTGCGGCGTGGCCARCCGCACGCCGTGCGTCGCGGCCAGGTCGAGGATGCGGTCGAACGGCTCGTGCCACGGATGCAGCGCCAGGTCGAAGGTGCCGTTGTGCACCGGCATCAGCCAGCGCCCGCGCAGGTCGAGGTGGGCCTGCAGCGTCTCCTCGGGCTGCATGTGCACCTCGGGCCATTCCTTGTCGTAGGCACCGGTCTCGAGCAGGGTCACGTCGAACGGGCCGAAGCGGTCGCCGATGGTCTTGAAATCGGCGTGGTAGCCGGTGTCGCCGCTGAAGAACAGCCGCAGGTCGCCCGCGACGATGACCCACGAGGCCCACAGCGTGCGGTCGCCGTCGCTCAGGCTGCGGCCCGAGAAATGCTGCGCCGGCGTGGCCACCAGCTGCACGCCGTGCACCGTGGTCTGTTGCCACCAGTCGAGCTGGCGCACCTTGGCCGCATCGATGCCCCAGCCGACCAGGCGCTCGCCGACACCCAGCGGCGTGATGAACACCTCCACCTTCGGCGCGAGCTCGAGGATCGCAGCGTGGTCGAGGTGGTCGAAATGGTCGTGCGACAGGATCACGCCCTTGATCGGCGGCAGGTCGGCGATGGAGATCGGCGGCGCGTGGAAGCGCTTCGGGCCGGCCCACTGCACCGGCGACGCACGCTCGGAGAACACCGGGTCGGTGAGCCAGAACTCGCCGGCGAGCTTCAGCAGCAGCGTCGAATGGCCGAGCCGGAACAGGCTTGCATCGGGCGCCTCGGCCAGCGCCGCGGCGGTCAGCGCCTGCACCGGGATCGGCGCGTGCGGCACGGTGGTGTCGGGCTTGCTGGTCAGCACGCGCCAGGCGATCGACAGCGTCTTCAGGAAGCCGGGCGATTGGCGCGGTGCGACGTTGCGGAACTTGCCGTCGCGGTGCTGCGGCGATTGCGAATGGTCGACCGGCGCCAGGCGGCGGGGGCAGAGGGAGGCGGAAGTCATGGCGAGGTCACTCCGGGTGGGCGTTCAGGGGCGCACGCTCAGCGGCGCGTGGAGACAGGTGCAGGCACGCGGCACACCAGCCGGATCGCGACACGCATGCGCTCGCGGTACTCGGCGGTGCTCTTCGCCTGGTGCTTGATGCCGTGCGACGCGGCGGTCAGGTGCAGCGCCAGGTCCTTGGCGCCGAGGCCGGCTTCCTTCCAGCCGGCGGCGATGCCGCTGGCCTGCAGCACGCGCGACAGGTCGGCGACCATCGCCTGCTCGAGCTCGTCGAGCACCGGGCCGACCAGCTGCGTCGCGGTGGCGAACAGCTCGGCCAGGTGCTCCTGCGGCATCTCGCTGCCGTCGCCTTGCGATTTCAGCGCCATGAAGGCGACCAGCAGGCGCTCCTCGATCGGCAGCGCGTCGCGCGCCAGCGCCGCGCGCATCGTGGCGCGGCTCTGGCCGATCAGCTGCACGACCACCTCCTTGAACAGCGTCTCCTTGTTGGCGAAGTGCAGGTAGAGGCCCTGGCGCGACAGGTCGGCGGCGCGCGCCAGGTCGTCCATCGAGGTCTTGCGGTAGCCGTAGCGCAGGAACACGCCGGCGGCGGCCTGCAGGAGGGCGTCGCGGCGCACGCTGGTCGGATCGGGAGTTTCGGAAGGCATCGCTGAAGCGTGGCGGAAGGTTGATCGATTGCCGCCACTTTACATTATGTGCACATGTTGTCAAGTGCGCTTCAGCTTCGCCAGTTCATCCCCGACCAGCTTCACGACCAGCCGGTCCAGCGTCTGAACCGAGTACTGCTTCACGTCGTGCGAGGTCTGCGTGCCGGGGCCGCTGCCCGGGTCGGCCGCATCGCGGTAGGTCAGGAACACGAAGCGGCCCGCGGTGTACTGCGCCATCTGCCGGTAGATGTACTCGCCGACCGGGTCGAGCCCGCTCGCGCCGACCGCGAACAGCTTGATGCCTTTCGCGAGTGCGGCCTGCATGTCGGTGTCGTATTGCGGGCCGCCGTAGTCCAGGTGCGGCGGCGCATCGGCGACCAGCACCACCATGCGGGCCGCGTCGCGCCGCCAGCTCAGGCCATGCACCACCTCGTGCAGCGCCTCGTTCAGCGCCTCCGGGGTGTCACCGCCGCCATTCGCCTGGACCTGGCCGAGCACCTGCTGGAAGCCGCGCAGGTCGTCGGTGAAGTCCTGCGTGCGCGTGAGGAAGGCATCGCCGCGGTCACGGTAGGCCACCAGGCCCCAGCAGACATCGGGCTGCACCGGCAACTGCGAGATCTGCTGCGCCATCGCGTGCATCGAGTTCTTCAGCTTCGCGATCTCATCGCCCATCGAGCCGGTCGCGTCGACCAGGAACACCAGGTCCAGGCGCGGGCGTTGCGCCGCCACCGCCTGGCCGAGGCGCACCTGCACCGCGCTCGCCTGGCCGCGCTGCAGCTGGGCACGACCCTGCACGCCGTTCTTGCGCACCGCGATGCCGAGCATGCGGTCGCCCTGCGTGCCCTGCCCGAGGAACGCACGCGGGTGCAGCCAGACGCGGCCGGCGGTGTCGGTCCGCGCCCACATCACCGGCTGCGCGACGCCGGGGCGCTGGATCGCCACCTCGGCGTCGTGCACCGGGTCGCCCTGCGCGTCGGTCACTTCGAGCAGGTAGCGTTCGCTGATGTCGCGCTCGCGCACCGGCAGGCCGGCGTTGCGCTGCCGGTAGGCGAGGTACTCGCCGAAGTCGGCGTTGTCGTCGACCATGCCGGCGGTGACGGTCTCGCGTGCCGGGCGAGGCTTCGTCGGCTGCGGCGCGGGCGGGGCCGGCC
>NZ_JBFUGN010000347.1:0-5783 GCF_056402895.1 Rhizobacter sp. P3_B12
CCACGACCCGGTACTGCTTGAGCAGGCGGTCGTTGCGGCTACCGAAAATCTGGGTGAGAAGCTTGGGCAACATGCAGCGTCAGGGGTTGGTACGGGAAGGCAGCCGCGGGCTCCCGCGTTGTTTTGCGAACGGGCCGACTCGCGAACCGGCCGACTTCGTGGAGGGCTGGGATGAGCTGAGGGTGCGGCCCGCCTTTACAAGCCCGGCGCACGATCAGCGAAAGCGGCGGATTTTACGGCAAGCGGCCGGCGCCAGCGTGGCCGGGGCGTTGCCGGATGCAGCGGCGTTCAGCGAYGGACAGCGCCCTTGGCGGCCGCCTGGGCCCCGCCGGCCAGGAATTTCGCCGGATCCTGCGGCACGCCCTCGACCAGCACCTCGAAGTGCAGGTGCGGGCCGGTCGAGCGGCCGGTGGTGCCGACGTAGGCCACGACCTGGCCGCGCCGGACCAGGTCGCCGGTCTTGACCGCGATGCGCGAGGTGTGCGCATAGCGGGTCACCAGGCCGTTGCCGTGGTCGATCTCGAGCAGGTTGCCGTAGGCCGGGYGCACGTCGGTGGAGCGCACCACGCCGCCGGCCGCGGCCATGATGGGCGTGCCCACGTCGGTCGGGAAATCGAGCCCGGTGTGCAAGGCCGCACGCCCGGTGAAGGGATCGGTGCGGAAGCCGAAGCCCGAGCCGACCTGCACGTCGATCGGCCGGCTGTTGGGCACCATCAGCTGCTGCATGCGCTGCTCGAAGAGGCGCGACTCGACCATCGTGAACAGGTCGGTGCTCTGCTCGGCCGCCTCGTCCAGCGACGACACCATGCCGTTCAGCTGGTCGAACGACGGCGTGCGGGCCGGCACGAACGGGCCGCCCTGTCCGCCGGACACCGCGGCCGGCACGATCTGTTTCAACTCTTCCGGTTTCATACCGGCCAGGCCCGAGACCCGCTCGCCCATCGCCTCGAGCTTGATCAGCTTGGCCTGCATCTCGCCGACCTTCTGCGCCATCGCGTCGAGGTTCTCGCGCACGAAGCGGTCGCGCTGGGCGAATTCATCGCGCACGACCAGCCGGACGATCTGGCTGACCACCGGCCAGCCTTCGCGGGCGGCCTTCAGGAACACCACGTGGTAGATGGTGCCCGACAGCAGCATCAGCACCAGCGCCAACCCGACCAGCGCCCCGAAGGCCTGGAAGCGGTTGAAGCGCAACACCCGCGTTCGGGCCAGGGTGCCGTGCGTGATCAGGATCTGCATCGCTAAACTCCTTCCGGTGAAACCGAAGACATCCCCGGTCACCCCCAACGCCTTGCGCATCGAAGAGGCCCTGAGCCGAAGTGCGCCTCTGGCTCACTTGCAGCGCTTGCTGCAGGAGTCGAATGCACGCTTCGATGCGGTACGAAACTGTCTGCCGCCCACACTGGCCCTGCATGTGAAGCCCGGGCCGGTCGACGATGAGGGCTGGTCTCTGCTTGCGGCCAACTCTGCGGTCGCCTCCAAGCTGCGCCAGCTGCTGCCCCGGATGGAGCAGACACTCCACGCCCGGGGCTGGCAGGTTACTGCAATACGGGTGAAGGTTCAATCAACCTGAGGCCTGACGTGTGTCAGGTGGTTGATGGATGGGTGGTGCCCCCGGCAGGAATCGAACCCGCGACCTTCGGTTTACAAAACCGCTGCTCTACCAGCTGAGCTACAAGGGCTTGAGGCGGGAATTCTATTTGATGCGCTTGAGCGCCGGACGCGGCCCGCCACCGCCCGCAGGAGGTTCGGGCGGTTTGTCTTCATCCGACTCGCGGGCCGGCGCGGCAACGGCCGGCTCGGCATGGCCTTCGGTGGTGGCCAGCCGCAGGCCGCCGCCGGCCGGGCGATCGGCCGGCACGCCGTCATCCGACTCGCCGGCCGTCCCGGCCGCCGATTCGCTGGGCATCGGGAACGCCATGCCCTGCCCGTTCTCGCGCGCATAGATCGCGATGACATGGTCCACCGGCACCGCGATCTCGCGCGCAATGCCGCCGAAACGTGCCTTGAACTCGATCATCTCGTTGCCGAGCTGCAGGGCCGTGGTGGCCTCGAAGCTGACGTTGAGCACGATCTCGTTGTTCTTCACGTATTCGGACGGCACCTGCACGCCGCGGCCGACGAACACCGCCAGGTACGGCGTGAAGCCGTTGTCGGTGCACCAGTCGTGCAGCGCACGGATCAGGTAGGGCCGGGTCGACGAGCCGGCGTTGCCCGGTGCCGTGGGAGTGGAGGCCATGCTGGAACCGCGCCTTACTTGCGCATCACCTTCTCGGACGGCGTCAGTGCCTCGATGTAGGCCGGGCGCGAGAAGATGCGCTCGGCGTACTTCAGCAGCGGCACCGCGTTCTTCGACATGTCGATGCCGTAGTAGTCCAGGCGCCACAGCAGCGGCGCGATGGCCACGTCGAGCATCGAGAAGTCGTCGCCCAGCATGTACTTGTTCTTCAGGAAGATCGGCGCGAGCTGGGTCAGGCGGTCGCGGATCTGCGCGCGCGCCTTCTCGAGCTGCTTGTCGTTCGGCTTCAGGCCGCGCGACTCGAGCACGTTGACGTGCGCGAACAGCTCCTTCTCGAAGTTCAGCAGGAACAGCCGCACGCGCGCGCGCGCCACCGGATCGCCCGGCATCAGCTGCGGGTGCGGGAAGCGCTCGTCGATGTACTCGTTGATGATGTGCGACTCGTACAGGATGAGGTCGCGTTCGACGAGGATGGGCACCTCGTTGTACGGATTCATCAGCGCGATGTCTTCGGGCTTGGCGAAGAGATCGACGTCGCGGATCTCGAAGTCCATGCCTTTTTCGAACAGGACGAAGCGGCAACGATGCGAGTAAGGGCAGGTCGTTCCGGAGTAAAGCACCATCATGGTGGTGGCTCCTTGGAGGCAGAGGTCAAAACACAAACGCAGCAGGCATGCCTTCGGGCAGCCCGCTGCGTCATCGACCCGGGCCGTCGTGCGGCCCAGGGCGCGAAATCACATCGTTATTTCACGTCTTTCCAGTAAACCGCGTTCAGGCGCCAGGTGATGACGACGAACACGGAGAGAAACAGCAGCACCCAGACGCCGACGCGAACGCGCTGGCCCTGGGCCGGCTCTCCCATCCACTGAAGATAGGCGACGAGGTCGGCCACCGCCTCGTCATAGTCATTGGCGCTCAGCTTGCCGGGCGTCACCTGCTCGAAGCCGGCGAAGCGGTGCACCGACTTCGCCTCGTCGTGCGGGTCTTTCTCTTCGACGAACTTCGCCACGCGCTGGCCCTGCAGTTCCCACAGCGCATGCGGCATCGCCACGCTCGGGAAGGCCAGGTTGTTCCAGCCGGTCGCCTTGGTGTCGTCGCGGTAGTAGGTGCGCAGGTAGGTGTACAGGTAGTCGGCACCCGATCCCTTGCCGATGYCGGCGCGCGAACGGGCGATCACCGACAGGTCGGGCGGCAGCGCGCCGAACCAGTCCTTGGCCTGCTTCGGGTCGAGCGAGGCCTTCATCGTGTCGCCGACCTTGTCGGTCGCGAACAGCAGGTTGGCCTTGATCTGCTCTTCGGTCAGGCCGATGTCGCGCATGCGGTTGTAGCGCATGAAGGCCGCCGAGTGGCAGTTCAGGCAGTAGTTGACGAACAGCTTGGCGCCGTTCTGCAGCGCCGCGAGGTCGGTCGTCTTGGCCGAGGGGAACTTGTCCCAGGCCACGCCGCCCTCCGAAGCCTGCGCCGCACCGCCCACCAGGGCCAGGCTCGCCAGCAGCGTGAGAAGGAGTTTCTTCATGGTGTTCTCTCCGGGGCTCTCGGTGGTGTGGATCAGTGGGCGTGGAAGGTCACGCGGTCCGGCACGGGCTTGAAGGTGCCCAGCTGGCTCCACCACGGCATCAGCAGGAAGAAGCCGAAGTACAGCAGCGTGCCGACCTGCGACACGTAGTTGCCGATTTCCGACGGCGGCTGCACACCCAGGTAGCCCAGGATCAGGAAGAACACGACGAACACGCCGTACACGTACTTGTGCCAGTCGGGGCGATAGCGGATCGACTTGACCGGGCTGTGATCCAGCCAGGGCAGGAAGAACAGGATGATGACGGCACCGCCCATCACCACCACGCCCCAGAACTTGGCATCGAACACGTTCAGCAGCGCGACCGCGATGACCGCCACGATCGCCATCGCGAGCTTGGCGGCGCCGCCGAACTTGCCCTTGAGCAGGGCCGCGACGGTGGCCACGGCGATGATGCCCGACAGCACCTGCACCATCAGCGTGGTGGTCGCGCGCAGCATCGAGTAGAACGGCGTGAAGTACCAGACCGGGGCGATGTGCGCCGGCGTCTTCAGCGGATCGGCCGGGATGAAGTTGTTGTACTCGAGGAAGTAGCCGCCGAACTCGGGCGCGAAGAACACCACCGCGCTGAAGATCAGCAGGAAGCCGGCGACACCGAAGATGTCGTGCACCGAGTAGTACGGGTGCGAGGGGATGCCGTCCAGCGGGTGGCCGTCCGGGCCGCGCCTGGCCTTGATCTCGATGCCGTCGGGGTTGTTGGAGCCCACCTCGTGGAGCGCGATCAGGTGCGCCGCCACCAGGCCGAGCAGCACCAGCGGCACCGCGATCACGTGGAAGCTGAAGAAGCGGTTCAGCGTCGCGTCGCTGACGACGTAGTCGCCGCGGATCAGCAGCGCCAGGTCGGGGCCGACGAACGGCACCGCGGCGAACAGGTTCACGATGACCTGCGCGCCCCAGTACGACATCTGGCCCCACGGCAGCAGGTAGCCCATGAAGGCCTCGGCCATCAGGCACAGGAAGATCGCGCAGCCGAAGATCCACACCAGCTCGCGCGGCTTGCGGTAGCTGCCGTACATCAGCCCGCGGAACATGTGCAGGTAGACGACGATGAAGAACGCCGAGGCGCCCGTCGAGTGCATGTAGCGGATCAGCCAGCCCCAGGGCACGTCGCGCATGATGTACTCGACCGAGGCGAAGGCGAGCGCCGCGTCGGGCTTGTAGTGCATCACGAGGAAGATGCCGGTCACGATCTGGATCACCAGCACCAGCATCGCGAGCGAGCCGAAGAAGTACCAGAAGTTGAAGTTCTTCGGTGCGTAGTACTGCCCCCACTGCTCGTTCCACATCTTCGTGGCGGGGAAGCGGTTGTCGACCCAGGTCATGAGCTTGACGCCCACGGAGGCATTGGCGGGCGCTTGCTTGAATTCAGCCATGTCGTTGTTCTCCGGAGTGCTCGGGGCTCAGGCCTTCTTGTCTTCGCCGATCAACAGCCGGGCGTCGGACAAGTACATGTGCGGCGGCACTTCGAGGTTGTCGGGTGCGGGCTTGTTCTTGTAGACGCGGCCGGCCATGTCGAAGGTCGAGCCGTGGCAGGGGCACAGGAAGCCGCCCGTCCAGTCGTCGGGCAGCGAAGGCTGGGCGCCGGCCTGGAACTTGTCGCTGGGCGAGCAGCCCAGGTGCGAGCAGATGCCCACCACCACCAGGACGTCGGGCTTGCGCGAGCGGTTCTCGTTGCGCGCGTATTCGGGCGTCAGCTCGTCGGGCTTGCGCTGCGAATTGGGGTCGGCCAGCTGCGCATCGTTCTTCGGCAGCGTGGCGAGTTGCTCGGGGGTGCGCTTGACGATCCACACCGGCTTGCCGCGCCACTCCACCGTCTTCTTCTCGCCCGGCTTCAGGTCGCTGATGTCCACTTCGACCGCCGCCCCGGCGGCACGTGCGCGCTCGGAGGGCTGGAAGGTGCTGACGAAGGGCACGGCGGCTGCGACACCCCCGACGGCCCCGGCACCACAGGCGACAGCCACCCAGGTC
>NZ_JBFUGN010000348.1:0-5747 GCF_056402895.1 Rhizobacter sp. P3_B12
GGCACCGGCTCCGTCGGCCGCGCGTCCGAGCGGCCCGCGTCCGCAGCAGCCGGGCAATGGCCCGCGCCGCGAAGGCGGCGCCAAGCCGGCCCCGCGCCTGACCCAGCCCAAGCGCTGAACCCTCGGCTGTCTGTCAGTTGCCGAGGGAGTCGGCACTCACAGACAGCCCGATTTGTATCCAATTGTCTGGCGGCTGGCGGGCTGGGCCCGCAAGCTGTCGCGTCTGGATACATCTCGAGCCGTCATGGGGCGTACCGTCGACGCCCGCCCATTCGACTCGAGAGACACACCCCATGGACAGCACCTGGCATACGGCCTGGCAAGGGCCGGACATCGTCGTTTTTCATGACGATGCCGAAGTCGACCGCTTCAAGGCCGCCGACGTTCAGCGCGTGATCTTCGTGCAGCACGGCAGCGGCGAGCACCTGGGCGACCTGTCGTACTCGGTGGTGGAGCTCCCCGATGAATTCCTGCTGCTGCCGGCGAACACCGGCTTTGCCGGGCGCGTGCACTTCGAGCGGCTGGCCTTCTGGGCCGACAAGCGCTGCATCTACTGGGGCCATGAATCGCACGCGCCGTTGCCCGGCCGGCTGCGCCGGGGCTTGCGCCTGCTGAAGCCCGCATTGCCGATCTTCGGACGAGTGCCGCGCGTCGACCTGGACGACTCGATCGCCCGCTGGACGCTGACCGGCCCGCAGACCTGGGACGAGCGCAAGTGGCAGCGGATCGCGTCGAGCCGGCCGTTTGCAACGGTGGTGGAGGCGGCGAAGCCGCGCTTGCGCGCCTGATCGCCGGCACCAGGGAGATTGCCCCCTCGATTCGACTCAAGTCGTGAGTCGGGTCGAAAGATTGTTGTACATTCAACATCAAATGTTGTTGAATGACCAACATGCCAAGCAGTCAAGCACGGGACAGGGGCGCATGAACGCCGAGCTCATGTCCGAACTCCTCGGAGGCGCCGGTCGCTACAAGGCGCTGCGCTGCCTTTTCGAGCATCCCGACAAGGGCTACGGGCCTCGTGAACTGGCCGCCGAAACCGGAGTGGACCCGGGCAATCTCTCGCGCTGGCTCCGCCGTTGGGCCGACATCGGCCTGCTTGAGCGACGCACGGGAAGCCGGCAGACGCTCTACGCCGCCTCGATGAGCCCCGCGCTCGCTCCATTGCGCGTGCTGCTCCAGCAGGACAACGAGATCGTCCGCGTGCTTCGCGAACGCCTGGCTGAACTCAACGCGCCGGTCGTCGCGGCAGCCGTGTTCGGTTCCACGGCCCGAGGCGAAGCCCAGACGGGCAGCGACATCGACCTGTTGCTCGTGACCGGTGCCTCCCGCCTGCAGGCCCAGGCGCACTTCAAGGCCGCCGGCCGCACGCTCGGACGCCCGGTCAACGTGCTGACCTTCACCGCGAACCAATGGGCTGAAGCGAAACGATCGGGAGATGAGTTCGTCGCAGAAGTCTTGCGCAACCCCGTCATCACACTCCAAGGAGAGTTGAATGCTGCGCACGGCTGAGGACTTCTACAACGAAGGGAGCAAGGTGTTCCACAGAGCACCTGTGAACCGCCAATCCATCCAAGGCTGGATCGGCATCAGCAAGGGCAAGATTGCCGACGCCCAGCGCAAGGAGAATTCAACGACAACCCGTCTGGGGGCCGCCTACGACGCCATCCTCAATCTCAGCCTGGCCATCCTGTCCTCGCGCGGCTGGCGAGCCGGCGCAGCGGAGGGACACCACCACGTGCAGACGCTCGAAGCAGCTTGCGCATACGCCGGTGTGACCCAGGCGGTCTTCGATCAGCTCGATGCCATTCGCGACCTGCGCAACAACCAGTACCAGGGCATCGAGCCCAGCGAAGGCGATGTAAAGCTCGCGTTGTCAGTCCTGGAGCGTCTGGTGCCTCAATTGMTGCATCTGCTGTCCTCCTAGACCCGCCCACAAAAAACCCGGCCTGAGCCGGGTTTCCTGTGCCTTGGGGCGCTGACGCCCGGAAAGCTGCCTGGATCTCAGGCGGCCTTCTTTTCAGCCTTGGCCTTCTTGGCCTTCTTGGTCGACTTCTTGTCGGCCTTCTTGGAGGCAGCGGCCGGAGCCGCTTCCTTGGCGGCCGGGGCTGCAGCGGCCGGAGCCGAAGCAGCTTGGGCGAACGCGCCCAGCGAGAAGGTGGCGGCGATCAGCGCGGCGATGAGTTTGTTCATAGGGGGCTCCTTTGCAAAGGTCGAGCAACACGCTCGGGAGGCACAACGGCGGTTCGAACACGCGCGTTGACGAAACGTCAGCGTTTATTTACGAAGAGCGCGTGATCGTGACATTCGTCAAGCCGCAGCACCGGGGTGACGCAGCCATCGATCGGTTCCAGCAGCGCCCACCAGTCGGCCAGGGTTCGGGTTAACACCAGGGCTGCCAGCGCATCGCGCAAGGCCAGCGACGCGGTGCTGCCGACCTCCAGCCCGAGCGACCAATGCTGGCCCGACCACTCGGGCCGCTCCAGCGCCACGCACAGGCGCTGCCAGAACGGCAGCTCCAACGCGCCGACCGCGAGGTGGCGGCCGTCGGCCGTGCGATAGACGCCGTAGCACGGCGCACCGCCGGACAGCAGGTCGCGGCCCGGCACCGGCGCCCGGCCGGTCTGCGCGACCACCAGGTCGGCCAGCACATGGTGGCGGCGCACTTCATGCGTCATCGAGATGTCGACGTGGCGCCCGGCGCCGCCGCGCTGCACCGCGAGCAACGCGGCGAGGATGCCCGCCACCGCGGCCTGCGTGCCGCCCATCAGGTCGCCGATCTGGAAGTTCGGCGCGACCGGCTCGCCGTCGGGCCCGGCGAGCTGGTGCAGCACGCCGGCCATTGCGATGTAGTTGATGTCGTGGCCGGCCCGCTGCGCCCACGGGCCGCTCTGGCCATAGCCGCTGATCGAGCACATCACGAGCCGCGGGTTGCGCGCCGACAGCATGGGCCAGCCGAGCCCGAACCGGGCCATCACGCCAGGCCGGAAGCCTTCGATCAGCACATCGGCACGCGCCACCTCGTCGAGCAATGCGGTGCGATCGGCCTCGTCGCGCAGGTCCAGCGTGCGCAGCGCCTTGCCCTCGTTCAGGCGGCGGAACATCAGCGCCGGCTCGCCGGCCGCACGCTCTGCGTCCGTGCGCCACAGCTCGCGCGCACCGTCCTGCTGGCCGGGCGGGCCTTCGATCTTCAGCACCTCGGCACCCAGGCGCTGCAGCTCCAGCGCCGCCAGCGGCCCGGGCAGCAGCCGCGTCAGGTCCAGCACCCGCACGCCGGCCAGCGGCGGCGGTGCCGGTGCCGGCACCTCGTTCAGAGGCTCACTCAAACTTTCCTTCGCGCATCCATTTCGTCGCGACCCACTTCTCGCCTTCGAGCACCGGCGCGCCGCCATGCAGCGTGCGCGTCATCGCGTGCGGCCGGTCGTAGCTGAAGAACACCGCATTGCCCTTGACCGGCGCGACCTCGAGGTTCACGTCGGGGAAGGTGGTGGCACCGCCGCGCGTCGGCGAGTTGAGGTACACCACCAGCGTGCCGACACGCTGGCCGCCGCGCTTCAGGATGGTCGGCGTGCCCGGCTGCGCCGGGTCGAAGTAGTCGTAGTGCGGCTTGTACTCGGCGCCCGGCTGGTAGCGCAGGATCTGCAGCCCCTCGCCATTGTCGAGCGGCCAGTTCAGCAGCTTCGCGATGCGCCCTTCGATGCGCTTGCACACGTCGTTCTCGCCGCGGCCGAAGAACATGCCCTCGCTGGTGCGCGCGACATTGACCTCGCTCGCACCGGTCGTCGTGACCACCGTCTCGGAGCGGGCGAGCCGCTGGCGCGCCAGCGCGACCAGTTCGTCGCACTCGGCCTCGGTCATCAGCCCGCCGAACACGACGACGCGCGGGTTGCGCATCGTCATCACGATCTTGACCTCATGCCCGTCGACCACCACCGAGCCGGGCGAATCGAGCAGGTCGGGCTCGGGCACGGGCACCGGCACCGGCAGGCCGTTCGCCTTCGCGTGGTCCTTCAGGAAGCCCTGCAGCGTGTCCTCGAGCGCCTCGATCGCGACGTCTTCGGTCCAGCCGCTGTCGATCATGGACTTCAGGACATCGTCCGGGCTGCGACCGGCCTTGGCCTGGTCGATGATCCATTGCCGCAGTTCGGGCGTGATGCTCTGCTTGGTCGTGCTGTTCATGGTGGGTTCAGCTCAGGTGTCGGCGAAAAACCAGCCGGTCGGGTTGCGACGCGGCGGGATCGAAACGGTAACCGTCGGCGTTGAATTTTTCCAGCCCCTTCGGGGTGGCGAGCTTCTTCTTGATCGCGTGCCGCGCCATCAGGCCGCGGGCGCGCTTGGCGAAGAAGCTGATGACCTTGTACTGGCCGTTCTTCCAGTCCTCGAACACGCACTCGACGACGCGGGCCTTCAGCACCTTGCGGCGCACCGCGCGGAAGTACTCGTTCGACGCGAGATTGACGATCACCGGGCTGGCATCGGCCGCGAGGCGCTCGTTCAGGTGCTCGGCCAGCGTGTCGCCCCAGTAGTCGTACAGCGTGGCGCCGCGCGGCGTCGGCAGGGCGGTGCCCATCTCGAGCCGGTACGGCTGCATGCGGTCGAGCGGCCGCAGCACGCCGTACAGGCCCGACAGGATGCACAGGTGGTCCTGCGCCCAGGCCAGCTCGGCGTCGCTCAGCGTCGGGGCCTTCAGGCCGTCGTAGACATCGCCGTCGAACGCGAGCGCGGCCGGGCGGCTGTTGGCGTCGGTGAAGCGCGGGCTCCACGCGGCATAGCGCTCGGCGTTGAGCGCCGACAGCGGCTCGGACAGGTGCATCAGCGCCGCGATGTCGGCGACCGAGTGCGTCTTCAGCACCTGGATCAGCTCCGCCGACCGGGGCAGGAAGGACGGCATCGTCGGCTCGTGCGCGGTGCGCAGCGGCGTGTCGTAGTCGAGGGTCTTGGCGGGCGAGAGCAGGAACAGCATGAAGCCGGAGCGCGGTGCGGAAGGAAACACGGGAACCCCGAACTCTATCGAATCGGCGTGCAACATCTGGTTTCCAGGTGTGCCCGCGGCTTCGGCGCGTCATCGGAAATCGCGACTTCTTGCCACCAATCCGCCTAACAAGGGCGTGTGATCGATCATCTTGACCGCCAGCAGGTGCATCACGTCGCCCTGCCGCTGCCACTGGCCGTAGACCGTCAGCAGCCGCGAAGCGAGCAAGGCCTGGCGCTGGGTCTCGAACACGCGCGGCCAGACGATGATGTTGACGGCGCCGGTCTCGTCTTCCAGCGTGACGAAGACCGTGCCCTTGGCGGTCTGCGGCCGCTGCCGGTGCGTGACCAGCCCGCTCGCGCGCGCCAGCCGGCCGTCGGGGTAGCCGCGCAGCACGGCCGCGGTCTGCACCTGGAAGGCCTCGAGCTGCGGGCGCAGCAGCGCGAGCGGGTGGCGCTTCAGCGTCAGCCCGAGCGCCTGGTAGTCGGCCACCGTCTCCTCGACCTCGGCCGGCGCGGGCAGCTGCAGCGCGGGCTCGTCGACGCGGGTGCGGCGCAGCATCGCGGTGGGCCGCGTGTCGATGCCGGCCACCGCCCAGGCGGCCTGGTGGCGGTGGCCGCTCAGGCTGTGCAGCGCATCGGCCTGCGCCAGCGACTGCAGCTCGTGGGCGTTCAGCTCGGCGCGCCGCGCCAGGTCTTCGGGGTTCGCGAAGGCGCCGCGCTCGCGGGCGGCCACGATGCGCTGCGCCGCCGCCTCAGGCAGGCCGCCGACGCGGTTC
>NZ_JBFUGN010000349.1:0-5740 GCF_056402895.1 Rhizobacter sp. P3_B12
GCTTCGCGGTCGTCGCCAGCGAAGTGCGCAGCCTGGCGCAGCGCAGCGCGCAGGCCGCGAAGGAAATCAAGGGCCTGATCGGCGCGAGCGTCGACCGCGTCGAGGCCGGCTCGCGCCTGGTGGCCGACGCCGGCAAGACGATGAGCGAGATCGTCGGCTCGGTGCAACGCGTCAGCGACATCATCGGCGAGATCACCGCCGCCTCGTCGGAGCAGAGCGACGGCATCGGCAGCGTCAATGCCGCCGTGACCCAGCTCGACCAGATGACGCAACAGAACTCGGCCCTCGTCGAAGAGAGCGCCGCGGCCGCCGAGAGCCTGAAGGACCAGGCCGTGCGCCTGTCGCAGGCCGTCGGCGCCTTCCGACTCGAAGCGCGGCCCTGACCGCCACACCCCTCTACCGGACGCAAACATCATGCGCATTCAAGACCTCCGCATCGGCACCCGCATCTGGTTCGCCGTCGGCGCCTTCATCGTCGCGCTGCTGGCGCTGATCGCCTTCGCCGCGTGGCGCTCGGCGCAGGTGCAGGCCTTGTCCGACGAGGCGCTGGCGCTGTCGGAAACCAAGATCCGCACGGCCTCCCGCTGGGCCGGCCTGACCGAGGGCGCGGTGTCGCGCGCCCAGGCCGGCGCGATCAGCAGCGATCCGTCGGTGCGCGCCGCGTTCAAGGAGACCAACGACAAGGCCATCGCGCAGATCACCGAGCTGCAGAAGCAGCTGAAGGACATGCCGCAGACCGATGCCGAAACGCAGCAGATGGCGAAGATCGCCGCCGATCGCAAGATCGTGCTCGACACCTCGGCCGAGATCACGAAGAAGAAGGAAGCTGGCGACCAGGAGGGCGCCCGCACGCTGGCGATGGGCGGCTTCGCGCAGGCCGTCGAGACCTACATGCAATCGCTGCGCGGCTTTGTCGCGCTGCAGGAACAGGCGGCCCAGGCCACGCGTGAACGGCTGTCGGTCGAGCGCCGCAAGACGGTGACGATGGCGGCCGGCGTGGTCGGGCTGATCATCCTCGGCGCGCTGTTCGGCACCTTCGCGCTGGTCCGCTCGATCCGCCGCCCGCTCGGCGAAGCGATCGCGCTGGCCGACTCGATCGCCGGCGGCGACCTGAGCCCGCGCCCGGCGGTGACGCGCGGCGACGAGATGGGCGACCTGATGCGCGCGCTGCAGACGATGACGGCCGCGCTCGGCCGCGTCGTGCAGCAGGTGCACACCGCCAGCGACAGCATCCGCACCGCCAGCACCGAGATCGCCAGCGGCAACCAGGACCTGAGCGCCCGCACCGAGCAGGCCGCCTCCAGCCTGCAGCAGACCGCCTCGTCGATGGAGCAGCTGACCGGCACCGTCAAGCAGAGCGCCGACTCGGCCCGCCAGGCCAACCAGCTGGCCTCGTCGGCGGCCGAGGTCGCGGCGCGCGGCGGCTCGGTCGTCTCGCAGGTCGTGACCACGATGGACGAGATCAATGCGAGCTCGAAGAAGATCGCCGACATCATCGGCGTGATCGACGGCATCGCGTTCCAGACCAACATCCTCGCGCTGAATGCGGCTGTCGAAGCCGCGCGGGCCGGCGAGCAGGGCCGCGGTTTCGCGGTGGTGGCCGGCGAGGTGCGCAGCCTCGCGCAGCGCAGCGCCGACGCCGCCAAGGAAATCAAGGGCCTGATCGGCGCCAGCGTCGACCGCGTCGAGGCCGGCTCGCGCCTGGTGGCCGACGCCGGCCAGACGATGAACGAGATCGTCGGCTCGGTGCAGCGCGTCAGCGACATCATCGGCGAGATCACCGCCGCGTCGTCCGAGCAGAGCGACGGCATCGGCCAGATCAACACCGCCGTCAACCAGCTCGACCAGATGACGCAACAGAACTCGGCGCTCGTCGAAGAGAGCGCCGCCGCCGCCGACAGCCTGAAGGAGCAGGCCGCGCGCCTGTCGCAGGCCGTCGGCAGCTTCCGGCTGCAGGCGCACTGAGCCGGCCGGCCCACTGAATCTCCCGCTCTACCCGAGGTGCCCCCATGAACCTGTCCTTCAAACGCAAGATCGGCCTGCTGGTCGGCGCCTCGATCCTGGCGCTGATCCTGCTGACCGTCGCGTCCAGCCTGCGCATGCGCAGCCAGATCGTCGAAGGGCGCAAGGGCCAGCTGGTGACGGCGGTCGAGGCCGCGTACAGCATCGCGGCCGGCTTCGAGGCCAAGGCCGCGGCCGGCACGATGAGCAAGGAAGACGCGCAGAAGGCGGCCCGCGACGCGATCCGCGTGGCCCGCTACGGCGCCGAGGCCAAGGACTACCTCTACATCTTCTCGATGGACGGCTCCGCGGTGATGCACCCGCTGAAGCCCGAGTGGGACGGCCAGCCGATGATCGGCAAGGTCAAGGACAGCAAGGGCCTGGACATCATCCAGGGCGAGATCGACGTGCTGCGCGCCAGCAAGGACGGCCGCGCCTACCTGATGACCGATTTCCCGCGCCCCGGCACGACCGAGTCGGTGCCCAAGCTGATGTACGTGATGCAGCTGAAGAACTGGGGCTGGCTGGTCGGCTCGGGCCTGTACATGGACGACGTCGACGTGCAGGTGCGCGACACCGCGGTGCAAGGCCTGCTGATCACGCTGCTGATCCTGGCCGGCATCGGCGCGCTGGGCATCGTGATCGCCCGCAGCGTGCTGCGCCAGATCGGCGGCGAGCCGAGCGACGCGGTGGCGGTGATGGGCGAGGTCGCGCGCGGCAACCTGTCGGTCGACCTGAGCCAGTCGGTGCCGGGCAGCCTGCTCGATTCGCTGTCGCAGATGGTGCGCTCGCTGCGCACGACGGTGAGCCAGGTGCGCCAGAGCACCGACAGCATCTCCACCGCCTCCGGCGAGATCGCGACCGGCAACCACGACCTGAGCGTGCGCACCGAACAGACGGCGTCGAACCTGCAGCAGGCCGCGTCGTCGATGGAGCAGCTGACCGGCACCGTCAAGCAGAGCGCCGACTCGGCCCGCCAGGCGAACCAGCTGGCCTCGTCGGCCGCCGAGGTCGCGGCGCGCGGCGGCTCGGTCGTCGCCCAGGTGGTCTCGACGATGGACGAGATCAATGCCAGCTCGAAGAAGATCAGCGACATCATCGGCGTGATCGATGGCATCGCGTTCCAGACCAACATCCTGGCGCTGAACGCAGCCGTGGAAGCGGCCCGCGCCGGCGAGCAGGGCCGCGGTTTCGCGGTGGTCGCCAGCGAAGTGCGCAGCCTGGCGCAGCGCAGCGCGCAGGCGGCGAAGGAGATCAAGGGCCTGATCGGCGCCAGCGTCGACCGCGTCGAGGCCGGCTCGCGCCTGGTGGCGGATGCGGGCAAGACGATGAACGAGATCGTCGGCTCGGTGCAGCGCGTCTCGGACATCATCGGCGAGATCACCGCCGCGTCGTCGGAGCAGAGCGATGGCATCGGGCAGGTCAACACGGCGGTCACTCAACTCGACCAGATGACGCAACAGAATGCTGCGCTGGTCGAGGAATCGGCTGCCGCGGCCGAGAGCCTGCGCGACCAGGCCAAGCGCCTGGCCTCGGTGGTCGCGACCTTCCGCCTGGAGGCAGGCGAGAACCTGGTGGCGCAGCCGGTCGCCGCGCCGGCCCTGCCGGCCGTGACGGCGCCCAAGCCGGCTGCCAAGCTTGCCCCCACCGCGACGGCGGCCAAGCCCGTGGCACCCGCCCGCGTCGAACCGAAGCCGGTGGCCGCCACCCTGGCCCCGCGCGCCGAACCGCAACCCGCCGTGGTCGCCAGCAAGCCGGCCGCCAGCGCCGCGCCGAGCGACGACTGGGAAACCTTCTGAAGCCTCCGGACTG
The DNA here is from genome assembly GCF_056402895.1 of Rhizobacter sp. P3_B12. NCBI lineage: Bacteria > Pseudomonadati > Pseudomonadota > Betaproteobacteria > Burkholderiales > Sphaerotilaceae > Rhizobacter > Rhizobacter sp. P3_B12. The sequence continues at coordinate 3,814 of NZ_JBFUGN010000349.1, forward strand.
TCTGCCATGAACCTGAACAACCTCAGCATCCGCACCAAGCTGATCGGCGGCTTCGGCCTGGTCCTCGCGATCGCGCTGCTGCAAAGCCTGCTGGCGATCGGCCGCCTGGGCCATGTCAACGCGAATGCCGCCGACATCGCCACCAACTGGCTGCCGAGCGTGCGCGCGCTCGGTGAACTGAACACCGATCTCGCGTCGTACCGCGTGGTGCGCCTGCGCCTCGCGCTGATCGACACCTCGCTCGAGGCCGAGCCGATCGAGGCTTCGCTGAAGAAGGTGGAAGGCAACATCGAGACCCACCGCGCCGCTTACCAGGCGATGGTCAGCTCGCCGGAAGAGAAGGCCTTGTACGAGCAGTTCACGCAGCAGTGGAAGAGCTACCAGGCGATCGGTCCCGAGCTGCTGCGCATGGCCAAGGAAATGGACACCGCCGGCATCAAGAAGCTGTTGAACGGACCGGGCGGCCAGTCGTACACCGACGCCCGTGCGCTGCTCGTCAAGCTGGTCGAGCTGAACAGCGCCGGCAGCATGGCCGCCGCGGCCGAGGGCCAGAAGACCTACGAATCCTCGCGCACGGCGCTGATCGCCGGGCTGGTCGTGATGACTGCACTCGGCCTCGCGATCGCCTGGTTCCTGTCGGGCGGCCTGGCCCGCGCCGCGGCGCAGGCGGTGGCCGATGCGAACCGCATCGCCGATGGCGACCTGAGCCAGCCGATCCACGCGAGCGGCACCGACGAAATGGGCCAGCTGCTGAAGGCGCTCGGCGACATGCAGGACAAGCTGCGCGGCATCGTCGGCGGCGTGCGCCAGAACGCCGATGGCGTGGCCACGGCCAGCTCGCAGATCGCGCAGGGCAACAACGACCTGAGCAGCCGCACCGAACAGCAGGCGAGCGCGCTCGAAGAGACGGCCGCGTCGATGGAGCAGCTGTCGAGCACGGTCAAGCAGAACGCCGACAACGCGCGCCAGGCCAACCAGCTGGCGATGAGCGCGTCGAGCGTCGCGGTGTCCGGCGGCGAAGTCGTCAGCCGCGTCGTCGACACGATGAAGGGCATCAACGACTCGTCGCGGCGCATTGCCGACATCATCGGCACGATCGACGGCATCGCGTTCCAGACCAACATCCTGGCGCTGAATGCTGCGGTGGAGGCGGCGCGTGCCGGCGAGCAGGGCCGCGGCTTCGCGGTGGTGGCCGGGGAGGTGCGCAGCCTGGCGCAGCGCAGCGCCGATGCCGCGAAGGAGATCAAGACGCTGATCTCGACCAGTGTCGAGCGCGTCGAGCAGGGCACGGCGCTGGTCGACGAGGCCGGCACGACGATGGCCGAGGTGGTCGCCTCGATCCGCCGCGTGACCGACATCATGGGCGAGATCACGTCGGCGAGCATCGAGCAGTCGGCCGGCGTCAGCCAGGTCGGCGAGGCGGTCACGCAGATGGACCGGGCGACGCAGCAGAATGCGGCGCTGGTCGAGGAAAGCGCGGCCGCGGCCGAGAGCCTGAAGGGGCAGGCCGCCCAGTTGCTGGCAAACGTGGCGGTGTTCAAGCTGTCGGCGGCGCATGCCGCCGCGCCGGCGCCGGTCGCCCAGCCGGCCAAGGCGGTGACCCAGGCGGCCCGCCCGGCGCCGAAGCCGGTGGCGAAGGCCCGAGCCCCGGTGGCCGCCAGGCCCGCGACGGGGCCGGTCGAGCCGGTGCTCACGGCGGCTCCGGCCCCGCGCCCGGCACTGGCCGCCGCGGCGGCAGGTTCCGACGACTGGGAAACGTTCTGATCCTTCGCCTCTTCCCGGCGGGGGACTCGCTGCGCGAGGGGCTTCTTTTCACTGCGTGAGGCTGCTGCCGGGTCTCGCCCCGGCGGGCGAGTCACTTTCATTTGAAGCCCAAATGAAAGTAACCAAAGCAAAGGGCCTCAATACAACACCATACGGTTCGTTC
>NZ_JBFUGN010000350.1:0-5708 GCF_056402895.1 Rhizobacter sp. P3_B12
CCCATGCCCTTTTCCCAGGGCTGCACGGTGATCGTGCGGGCGTCCAGCAGAGTCACGTTGGCGACCTGGCTGATCGGCAGCATGGAGCCGTAGTAGTCGACCTGCACCTGGTCGAGCAGGCCCGGGTGGGCCCGGCCGGTGCGGATCTTCTGCAGGTCACCCTTGAACGATTCGATCGTCCGGCCCATCTTCTGCTCGGCCGTCTTCTTGATGTCGGCGATGCTCATGTCGGTTTCCTCACACGCTCACACGTGGACGAGGGTGCCCTCGTCCTCACCCATCACCACCCGCTTCAGGGCACCTGCCTTGAAGATGCTGAACACCTTGATCGGCAGCTTCTGGTCGCGGCACAGCGCGAAGGCCGTGGCGTCCAGCACCTGCAGGTTGCGGGTGATGGCTTCATCGAAACTGATCTGACTGTAGCGCGTCGCGGTCGGGTCCTTCTTGGGGTCGGCACTGTAGACGCCGTCGACCTTGGTCGCCTTCAGCACGATCTCGGCGCCCATCTCCGCGCCGCGCAGCGCAGCAGCGGTGTCGGTCGTGAAGAACGGGTTGCCGGTGCCGGCCGCGAAGATCACGACCTTGCCTTCCTCGAGGTACTGCAGCGCCTTCGGCCGCACGTAGGGCTCGACGACCTGCTCGATGCTGATGGCCGACATCACGCGGGCGGTCATGCCCTCCTGGCGCATCGTGTCGGCCAGCGCCAGCGAGTTCATCACGGTGGCGAGCATGCCCATGTAATCGGCGGTCGCGCGGTCCATGCCGACCGAGCCGCCGGCCACGCCGCGGAAGATGTTGCCGCCGCCGATCACGACGGCGACCTCGCAGCCGAGCTGCGTCACCTCTTGCACCTCGCGCACCATGCGAACGATGGTGGCCCGGTTGATCCCGTAGGCATCGTCGCCCATCAGGGCTTCGCCCGAGAGCTTGAGCAGGATTCGCTTGTACGCCGGCATGCGGTTTTCTCCCCGAGTTGGTCAAGCCTTGCGGCGCCGAAGTCTAACCATCGCGACAGGACGCCTCGTGAGCGCCCCGCCGCATCTCTCTCGCTTCAGCCGCCCTTGGCGGCAGCGACCTGCGCGGCCACTTCGGCAGCGAAGTCGTCGACCTTCTTCTCGATGCCTTCGCCGACGACGTACAGCGTGAAGCCCTTGACCGACGTGTTCGCGCCCTTGAGCATCTGCTCGACGGTCTGCTTGTCGTTCTTGACGAAGGTCTGGTTCAGCAGGCTGACTTCCTTCAGGAACTTCTGCACCGAGCCTTCGATGCGCTTCGTGACGATCTCGGCCGACTGCACCGGCTTGCCGGCAGCCTCGGCGGCCTTCGCGTCTTCGGCAGCCTTGCCGGCGGCCACGGCGCGTTCCTTCTCGATCAGCTCGGCGGGCACTTCCGACGAGGCCAGCGACACCGGCTTCATCGCGGCGATGTGCATCGCGACGTCCTTGGCGGCGGTCTCGTCGCCTTCGAACTCGACCAGCACGCCGATGCGGGTGCCGTGCAGGTAGCTGGCCAGCTTGGCGCCTTCATAGCGCTTGAAGCGGCGGATCGTCATGTTCTCGCCGATCGTGCCGATCAGGCCCTTGCGGACGTCGTCGAGCGTCGGGCCGTAGCCGTCCTGCGCGTACGGCAGTGCCGACAGCGCGGCCAGGTCGGCCGGGTTCTTCTCGGCGGCCAGCTGCGAGCAGGCCTTCGCGAAGTTCAGGAACATGTCGTTCTTCGAGGTGAAGTCGGTCTCGCAGTTGACCTCGACCAGCGCGCCGGCGTTGCCGACCACCGCTGCCGTCACGACGCCTTCGGCCGTGATGCGCGACGCGGCCTTGCCGGCCTTGCTGCCCAGCTTGACGCGCAGCAGCTCTTCGGCCTTTTCCATGTCGCCGCCGGCTTCCGTCAGCGCCTTCTTGCACTCCATCATCGGCGCGTCGGTCTTCGCGCGCAGTTCGCCGACCATGCTTGCAGTGATTGCAGCCATCTTGAATCTCCGTGTGCTGGGCGCCCCGCCGGAGGCCGGGCGCCGAATGATCTCGGGTTGAAAAAAAGGGGCTGTGACAGCCCCTTGGTGCGCTCGCCTTTCAGCGGGCAGGGGCATCGGGATCAGGCGTTCTCGCTGACTTCCACGAATTCATCGCCCTCGGCCGAAACGGCTTGCACCACTTCGTTGCTCGCGTTGGCCTTGCCGTCGATGATGGCATCGGCCACCGCCTTGGCGTACAGCGCCACGGCCTTCGACGAGTCGTCGTTGCCCGGGATCACGTAGTCGATGCCTTCGGGCGAGTGGTTCGAGTCGACGATGCCGATCACCGGGATGCCGAGCTTCTTGGCTTCGGCGACGGCGATCTTGTGGTAGCCGACGTCGATCACGAACATCGCATCGGGCAGCGCGTTCATGTCCTGGATGCCGCCGATGTCCTTCTCGAGCTTGGCCAGGTCGCGCTGGAACATCAGCGCTTCCTTCTTGATGCGGATCTCGGTGCCGGCTTCGATCTGCGCCTGCATGTCCTTCAGCTTCTTCAGCGAGCCCTTGACCGTCTTGAAGTTGGTCATCATGCCGCCCAGCCAGCGCTGGTCGACGAAGGGCATGCCGGCGCGGCGGGCTTCCATCGCGATGACTTCGCGAGCCTGGCGCTTGGTGCCGATCATCAGGATGGTGCCGCGGCGTGCTGCCAGCTGGCGGATGAATTTCAACGCGTCGTTGAAGAGCGGCTGCGTCTTCTCGAGGTTGATGATGTGGATCTTGTTGCGATGGCCGTAGATGTACGGTGCCATCTTCGGGTTCCAGAAGCGGGTTTGGTGGCCGAAATGGACGCCGGCTTCCAGCATCTCACGCATGGTGATGGTCATGTGAACTCCAAAGGTTGGTTCTAGAATCCGTCTCGAATTGCAAGGTTTTGAGACCTCTGCAACACCTTTCAACAGCCGGATTCGCGATTTGTTTTCTGCTGCCCCTCTTCTTGCCAACCGCCCTCTTGACAACGAGCGGAAGTCACGCAGAAGTGCACTCAGATAAACCCGTAGAGTGTAGCACGGCCTCCTCCCCTCTCCATGCCTCTTGACCTCACCGCTGCCATCAGCGAGATCGTGCTGGGTCGCTCGACGGCCGTCGACGCGCTGGCGCGCAGCCAGGCCGCCGCCGACCTTCCCGTCAACCGGCACACCTTCATCCGCCGCTTCGCCGGCCCGCAGGCCGTCGCGGCCGGCCTCGATGCGCAGGCCGCCGCCGGACTGCCGCTGCCACCGCTCGCCGGCCTGGCCGTCAGCATCAAGGACCTGTTCGACGTGGCCGGCCATCCGACAAGCGGCGCGTCGCGCGCGCTGGCCGATGCGTCACCCGCGGCGATTGATTGCACGGCGGTGTCGCGGCTGCGCGCCGCCGGTGCCGCGCTGATCGGCCACACGAACCTGACCGAATTCGCGTTCTCCGGCATAGGCATCAACCCGCACCACGGCACGCCGCTGAATGCCGCCACCGCCTTGCTCGACACACAAGCGCGCATTCCCGGCGGCTCGACCTCGGGCGGCGCGACCTCGGTCGCCAGCGGTGCCGCCTGGGCCGCGCTCGGCTCCGACACCGGCGGCTCGATCCGCATCCCCGCCGCGCTGCAAGGCTTGGTCGGCTTCAAGAACACCGCCCGCCTGACGCCGCTCGACGGCGCGATCCCGCTGTCGACCTCGCTCGACACCGCCTGCGCGATCACCCGCTCGGTGCGCGATGCGGTGCTGCTGCACGAGTTGCTGTCGGCACGCCGCGTGACGCTGGCCCGACGCCCGGCCTCCGCGCTGACGCTGGCGGTGCCGGGCGGCGCCTTCCTCGACGGGCTGGACGCTGCAGTGGCCTCGGCCTTCGAGCGCAGCCTGGCCACGCTGCGCCGCGCGGGCGCCCGCCTGCACGAGATCACGCTGCCCGAGGTCGACGAGCTGGCGGCCATCAACGCCGCCGGCGGCCTTCCGGCGGCCGAGAGCTGGGCCTGGCACCGCACCTTGCTCGGCACACGCGGGGCCGACTACGACCCGCGCGTCGCGCTGCGCATCCGCCGCGGCGAGCGCATGAGCGCGGCCGACTACATCGCGCTGCTGCAGGCCCGCGCCGACTGGATCGCCCGCATGACGCCGCGCCTCGCGCCGTTCGACGCGCTGCTCAGCCCCACCGTGCCGATGGTCGCACCCCTCGTGTCGGACCTGGCCGGCGACGACGCCTTCTTCGCAACCAACGCGCGCCTGCTGCGCAACCCGTCGGTGGTCAACATGCTCGACGGCTGCGCGCTGTCGCTGCCCTGCCACCGTGCGGGCGAGATGCCGGTCGGGCTGATGGTGTGGAGCAGCGCGCTGCGCGACGACACTGTGCTCGACGTGTCGCTCGCGATCGAGCGCGCACTGTCCGACGCGGAGGCCGCCTGATGCGCGTCGCCGTGATCGGCGCCGGCATCGTCGGCGTCACGTCCGCGTACGAACTGGCCGCCGACGGCCACGACGTGACGGTGTTCGAACGCCGCGGCAGCGTGGCCGCGGAAACCAGCTTCGCGAACGCCGGCGTGATCGCGCCCGGCTACGTGACGCCGTGGGCCGCCCCGGGCATGCCGGGCAAGGTGCTGCGCCACCTGTTCAGCAAGCACTCGCCGGTGCGCGTGAACCCGACACTCGACCTGGCGACGCTCGGCTGGATGTGGCGCTGGTGGCGCGCCAGCAGCCTGCACAGCTTCCGCGCGAACCGCACGCGCATGCAGCGCCTCGCGCTGTTCAGCCGCGACCGCCTGCACAAGCTGACCGCCACGCTGCAGCTCGAGTACGAGCGCACCGACGGCTACCTGGTGCTGTGGCGCTCTGCGCGCGACGCGGCCCATGCGCAGGCCGGCATCGCGATGCTGCACGACCTGGGCATCCGCTTCGAGACGCTCGATGCGGCGCAATGCCGGCGCGTCGAACCGGGGCTGAACCCCGAGACGCCGCTGCACGGCGGCCTGTACCTGCCGAACGACGAGGTCGGCAACTGCCGCCAGTTCGCCGGGCTGATGCGCGCCGAGGCGCAGCGCCTGGGGGCGCGCTTCAACTTCCACTCCACCGTCAGCCGCATCGAGCCCGGGCTGCGGCCGCAGCTCACGCACCTGCAGCTGTCGGCCGACGAATCGACGCTCGCGACGCCGAGCAGCGACAGCGGCCGCCGCAGCGCGCCACCGGCGATCGCCGAGCCGCAGACGCAGACCTTCGACGCGATCGTCGTCTGCGCCGCGATGGGCGCGCCGGAGTTGCTGACGCCGCACGGGCTGCGCCTGCCGCTCGCGCCGGTCTACGGCTACTCGGTGACGGCGCCGCTGCGCCACCACGAGGCGCACCCCGATGTCGGCCCGCGCTCGGCACTGATGGACGAGCGCTACAAGGTCGCCGTGAGCCGCATGGGCTCGCGCGTGCGGGTGGCCGGCAGCGCCGAGCTGGGCGGCTCGCCGCAGGCGATGAACAAGGGCTCGCTCGACACCTTGTACAAGGTGCTGAACGACTGGTTCCCGGGCGCGGCGCGCATGAGCCAGGCGCAGCGCTGGAAAGGCGCGCGGCCGATGCTGCCGGACGGCCCGCCGGTGCTGGGCGCGAGCGGGCTCGCCGGCATCTGGCTGAACCTCGGCCACGGCTCCAGCGGCTGGGCGCTCGCCTGCGGCTCGGCCCGCGTGCTCGCCGACCAGCTCGCGCAGCGCGCACCGGCAATCGACATCGACGGCCTGGGC
>NZ_JBFUGN010000351.1:0-5698 GCF_056402895.1 Rhizobacter sp. P3_B12
GCGCGAGCGCCGCCTCCACCAGCGCGCGCGTGCCGTGGTAGCGCGCCTCGAACGCCTTCAGCATGTGCGTCTCGGGCATGAAGCCGATCGTGTGGTGCAGCGCCGCGTAGCCGGTGGAGAAGCGCGGCGAGTCGAGGAAGTCGGCAATGCCGTCGTCCGGGATCTCCTTCAGCGTGTTCACGTACGGGCACATCGGGAAGCCGCGCTGCGCCATGCCGGCGTACAGCGCGGGCAGCATCGCCTCGCGCAGGTGCGCTCCGGTGCGGCCGCCGAGCTTGTCGGGCTGGGTCGCGATCAGCGTCACCACGTGCTGGTAGTCGGCACCGTTCGAGGTGTGGGTGTCGACCATCACGTCCGGGTCCCAGCGGGTGAACACCTGCGTGAAAGTGCGGGTGTTCAGGCTGTCGGCCTTGATGAAATCGCGGTTCAGGTCGAGGTGGCGCGCATTGCCGCGGAAGCCGAAGGCCTCCGGCCCGTTCTGGTTGACGCGGCTGGTGTCCTGCCGGTTCAGCGCGCCATCGACGTTGTAGACGGGGATGTAGACCAGCACGGTGCGCCCGAGCGCCGCGCGCCGCGCCGGATCGAGGCACAGGTCGCGCAGCAGCGCCATGCAGGCATCGATGCCTTCGGGCTCGCCGGGGTGGATGCCGTTGTTGTTGAAGAACACCGGGCGACCGGCGGCCTTCACCGCCTGCGGGTCGAAGACGCCGTCGGTCGAGAACACGCCGACGTGGATCGGCACGCCGGCGTCGGATCGGCCGGCCTCTTCGAAGCGCAGCCACCCACCGAAGGCCTGCGCCAGGCGCTGGTGGAAATCGATGCAGGCACGCCAGGTGGTGGTCTGGTTGCCGTTGCCCCGCTCGAACGGGGTCGCCCAATCGTCGTGATGGATGTCCATCGCCGAAGTCTAGGCGGTACGATCGCGCGATGCCGACACCGTCCGAACTCATCGACGAGAAGATCGCAGGCCTTGCCGACTGGCGCGGCGAGATGCTCTCGAAACTTCGCAAGCTGATCACGCAATCCGAACGCGGCGTGACCGAGGAATGGAAATGGGGCACCGCCGCCTGGTCGCACCACGGGTTGATCTGCACCGGCGAGACCTACAAGAAGGTCGTCAAGCTGACCTTCGCGAAGGGCGCCTCGGTGCCGGACCCCGCGGGCCTCTTCAACTCCAGCCTCGACGGCAACGTGCGCCGCGCGATCGACTTCCATGAAGGCGACACGCCGGACGCCGAGGCGCTGAAGGCGCTGTTCCGCGCCGCGATCGCGGTGAACAAGGCCGCGGCGCCCTGACCGGGCCTTCAGTCGCCGATGTGAACCGTCACCACCGCGGCACCGACACCGCCGTGCCGGTCGGTGACGGCGTAGACGAAGTAGTCGGTGCCGCTGGTCATGCCGGCCGGCGGCGTGTAGGTGACGGTGCGGCCGTTCAACACCGCCTGGCCGCCGAAGCTGGTGGCGGTGCCGGGCAACGCGTATGACAACGGCCCCCAGCCGCGGTCGTGCGTGAGCCGGGCCAGGTGGATCTGCGCGGGCAYGCCGGCGGCGGTGCGGACCTCGGCGGAGGCCGCGTGGGGCGGCGTGTCGTGGCCGAGCGCGGCCACGCGCTGGTCGAGCCAGCCGGTGATGGCGCCGACGACCGTGTTCTCGATGCCCATGAAGCCGTGGTAGCTCAGCGCCCCGCAGACGTCGGGCGACACGCCGTTGCCCGCGGTGGTGACGCGCACGCCGCCACTGCCGATGCTGAACGACGCATCGTTGCCGGTGGCGACCAGGCTGTCGTAGAACGCGCGCGATCCGGCCGGCGAGACACCGGCGCAGCCGTCTTCGGCATGCCACACCACCTGCGTGGGACGGCGCACGTACGAGGGCTGCAACGTGGGCACGCCAGGCTTGCCCACCCACAGGCGGTGAGTACCGTCGCTGAGGTCCAGGGTGACGGTGCTGGAACTGACGATGCCGGTCGCGATGAGGTTCTGCGCCACCACCGAGATCGCGCCGCGGCTGGTGCCGGACAGGAACACCGGCAGGCGGCCGGTGCCGAGCGATTCGAGCACGCGGAGGATGTCGACCGCATGGTCGACCGACACGCGGTAGTAGTCGGTCGCGGTGGTCACGTTCGTCGAGCCGGGCGCCAGGCGCGGGCCGGGCACCGGCCGGTCCAGCGCCACGGCGAGGTAGCCCGCATCGGCCACGAGTTGCGCAGTGCGCACGACGAAGTTGTTGGCACCGCCGGTCACGTCGCCGGCACCGGTGTCCAGGTTGCCGCGGATGGCCATGTTGAAGTCGCCGCCGCCGAGCAGCACCACCACCGCCTTCGGCGGCCTGCCGTCGGACGGCCAGTTGACGAAGTAATCCATCGTCACCGGGCCGTCGATCGAGATGCGCGTCGGGGTCTGACCGTAGTAGGCGCAGCCGTTGGACTTGGTGCGCGGGCCCAGCACGCCCTCTGGCGTGACGGTGCTGTCCTGCCGGCAGGTGGCCAGCGCGGCATCGTCGTAGACCACCATGCGGGCCGTGCCTTCGACGGCGAGGCCGCCACGGTCGGTGGCGCGGTAGGTGAAGGAATCGGTGCCCGCGGTGGCCGGTGCGGCGTAGATCACGTGCCGGCCATCGGGCGAGACGGCGGCCGAGCCGGACTGCGGGGCCGACAGCAGTTCGATGCGGTGCGGGCCGCGCTGGTCGGCGTCGTCGACCAAGGGTTTCAGCGTGACGGTGCCGCCCGTGTGCACGGCGCGGCGGATCTCGGTGAATGTCGGGGCATCGTTGCCCGGGCGGGGGTGGGCGTGGACGGCCGCCGCGGCGGCCACGAGCGCCAGGGCGGCGAGCGTTGCTTTCAAGGTCATGTGGGACTCCTCCGTGAGTGGCCGGGAGCGTACGACCAACATTCGCGGACCTCAAACCCTCTTGCGGGGGAGCCATGCCAAAGCAGCTGCAATTGCTGCCAGCCGGTTCATGGAGCCTTCTCGGCCTGCTGCTGCGGAGGGGCGAGATGGCGACCCAGGAAATCGAGGAGGGCCGCGTAGTACCGCACGCGTGACTTCGCCGTCGAAAATCCGTGCCCATCCTCGTCGAACCACATCCATTCCACCGGCTGACCGGCGCGCTTCAGCGCCTCCACCATCGCCCGGCTTTGCGACGCCAGCACGCGCCGGTCCAGGCTTCCATGCGCAATGAAGATCGGCGTGCGCAGGCGGTCCGCATGCTTGAGCGGCGAGATCTCGTCCAGCGCGATTCGGTCCTTGTCGGGGTCGCCGATGCGGTCTCGCCGGATCGCGCGCGTGACGGGGCTCGTGTCGTCCCAGAGGCCGCTCGACAGCCAGTCGGCCAGGTCGCTGACCCCCGCGAAGCTGGCGGCGCATCGGTACAACTCGGGCGTCTTGATGGCGCCCCACATCGCCGCATAGCCGCCGTAGCTGGCCCCGACGATGCACACCCGCGCGGGGTCGGCGATCTTTTCCTGGACGAGGTATCGGACGCCGTCGGCGATGTCATCCTGCATGCTGCGGCCCCATTGGCGATAGCCGGCATCCTCGAAGCGGCGGCCGAACCCGCTCGAGCCGCGGAACTGCGGCTGGAAGACCACATAGCCGGACTCCGCGAGCATCTGGACTTCCTGGTCCCAGTCCCATCGGTCGCGAACATGCGGGCCGCCGTGGATCAGCACCACGGTCGGCGCCGGTTGGCCATCGGAACCGGCGGGCCGCGTGAGGTAGGCCGGGATGCTCAGGCCGTCGCGCGCCGCATACCGCATCGTCTGCTTGGTGTGCATGCCGGCCGGGTCGATCTTCGGCATCGCCGCGACGATCTCGCGCAGCTTGGACGTCCGGGTGTCCAGCACGTACCAGCGACCGGGATCGACATCGCCATACGACGTGACCAGCACGCGCCCGTTCTTGTCGCCCTGCAAGTCATTGGTGCGGCCCGGAAGCGCGGCATCGATGCCGGCCTGCAGGCTCGCCCAGCGCGCATCGAACCAGAAGGTTTGCGGACGCAGACCGCCGGTGATCACGCGTTCGACGTTCGGTGCATCGAGGCCTTCGACCAGCAGGATGTCGTCACGGGCATGCGCGGCCATCAACTCGACATGCTGGCGCGAGACGGCGTCGTACTTGAAGACGGCCCAGGTGTCTCGCCCCTGACGCGAAGACACCGCCAGCGTGTCGGCTTGCGGCAGCACGTCGAAGGGGTACCAGACCTCGTTCAATGCGCTCACCGGCCACTCCTGCAGGAGTTGCCAGTCCTGTGTCGCCGCACGGCGGTACCAGTTGCTGATCTTCGAGGTGCCGGACCAGCGGCTCGAATCGATCATCGTGACCGCGCGCAGCTCACCCGATTCGTCGAACGCCCAGGCGGCGGGCTTGCCGGGCAGGGAAACACGGAATCGTTGCCGGTTGCCGGTGCGTGCATTCACCAGGTCGATGTCGCCGTCTTCCTCATCGCGGTAGACCAGCACCGATTCGGCCAGCGGGCCGGCCTTGCTCATGCGCCGGATGAAGCGCTCGCCGAGCGAGGCGACCTGCTTGCCGGACAGATCGATCGAGACCGACTCGCGGTTGTTGTAGTCGACCGCGAGAAGGTCGTTGGTCACCCAGTTCACCGCGATCGGGATCTGGCCGTACACGTAGCGCGGATCGCGCTCCGGCTTGGCGAGAAGCCGGAGATTGGCCGCATCGGCCTCGAGGTCCATCAGGAAGGCAGCCGTGGCCGATTCGGTGTAGGCGATGCCCGCGACGTATCGCCCGTCTGGAGACAGGCTGAGCGAGCCCACCTGGGTGCTGCGCGCAGCCACGGCGAGAAACGGTGCGGCCAGCAGGATCGTCGTTGCGAGGATGCGGGTGAGCATGTTCATGCGGGGAATTGTCGCTGTCGGATGGCTGCACCCGTTGCGACCGAGGCCCGCGGCATTTCGCCGTCGAACAAAAAAAAGCCCTGGCGCATCACTGCGTCAGGGCTTCTTGCACTTCACGGTCCTCATCGGACCTTCATCTGGTGGAGCCGGCGGGAATCGAACCCGCGTCCGCAAGCCATCATCGAGTAGGTCTACATGTGTAGCTGACTGATTTGTTTTTGAGGACAGTGGTCGCGCAGCAGCACGCTACCCCCATCCCGAGTCACTTGATTTAGCCCTTGAACCGAGTGACCCGGCTCAGAGCGATTCCATGTGAATGACTTCGCAGCTCTCAGGTTGCCCCTCAAGCCCAGCCCATGGACGTGCTGTTGCGAAGCCCACCGGTATTACGCGGCGGGGGGTAGCCCTTAGGCGGGGTTTAAGCCGCTTGCAGGAACTTTTCGTCGTTCGCAGTTGATGCGATCCAGTGGTTTTACGAGCGAACTGGTGCTCGACATGCACTATCCCGAATCCGCACCCGCGTCGAAACCAGGTCGGCCCCAGGACTTCGTAGTTTAGGCCATCGCCAGCAGCTTCAAGAGCTCATCGGGCGAATGAACGACATGCTGCGCGCCCCACGCCCCCACCGGCTCGCCGACACCCAGGTAGCCCCAGGCCGCCGCCACCGTCGCCATGCCGGCCGCAAACCCCGCCTGCACGTCGCGCAGGTCGTCGCCGACGTACACGCAATCATCTGCTGCCACGCCCATCTGCCGCGCCGCCTCCAGCAGCGGCGCCGGGTGCGGCTTCGAGTGCGGCGTCGTGTCGCCGCTCACCACCGCGCCGGCCCGCGCACCGAGCCCC
>NZ_JBFUGN010000352.1:0-5672 GCF_056402895.1 Rhizobacter sp. P3_B12
GGCTGAGCCTGTCGAAGCCCTGCCTCACCTCGCACCAGCCCTTCGACAGGCTCAGGGCGAACGGAGGGGGGCTTTGTCCGCTTCGAACGTGCGAGTTCGGAAACCTTTTCCCAGTCTCCCGCCACCAGCGCCTGCTTCTTCGCCCGGCTCCAGCCCTTCACCCGAAGCTCTCCCGCCAAGGCCTCCTCGCGCGTCGCCATCTCCTGCATCCACACCAGCTCCACCGGCCGCCGCTCATGCGTGTACCCCGGGATCTCCCCCGCCTGGTGCTGCGCGACACGCCGCTCCAGTTCATCGGTGTGYCCGACATAGAAGCTGCCATCCGCACAGCGCAGCATGTAGACGAAGAACGGCTTCACGCGGTCGTCCGTTCGCTCAACCCGCAACAGCTTTTCGAATCTGCTCCAGCACATCCTTCGCACTCGCCGGAATCGGCGTACCCGGCCCGTAGATGCCCTTCACGCCGGCCTCGTAGAGGAAGTCGTAGTCCTGCCGCGGGATCACGCCGCCGACGAACACGATGATGTCGTCCGCGCCCTGCGCCTTCAGCGATTCGATGATCGCCGGCACCAGCGTCTTGTGGCCCGCCGCCAGCGTGCTCACACCCACCGCATGCACGTCGTTCTCGATCGCCTGGCGCGCGCACTCCTCGGCGGTCTGGAACAGCGGGCCCATGTCGACGTCGAAACCCAGGTCGGCGAACGCGGTTGCCACCACCTTCGCGCCGCGGTCGTGCCCGTCCTGCCCGAGCTTGGCGATCATCACGCGCGGGCGCCGGCCCTGCGCCTGCGCGAACTCGGCGATCTCCTGCTGGAGCTTCGCCCACCCTTCGGCACTGTCGTAAGCGGCAGCGTACACACCGGTCACCTTTTGCGTATCGGCGCGGTGGCGCCCCCACACCTTCTCGAGTGCATCGCTCACCTCGCCCACCGTCGCGCGGGCCCGGATCGCATCGATGGCCAACGCGAGCAGGTTGCCTTCGCCACCCGCCGCGCACGCGCCCAAGGCCGCCAGTCTGCGCTCGACCGCCGCCGCATCGCGCGCCGCGCGCACCTGCGCGAGCCGCTTCAGCTGGTTCTCGCGCACCGCATGGTTGTCGATGTCGAGGATGTCGATCGGGTCTTCCTGCTTCAGCCGGTACTTGTTGACGCCGACGATCACGTCCTTGCCCGAATCGATGCGCGCCTGCTTCTCGGCGGCGCTCGCCTCGATCTTCAGCTTGGCCCAGCCGCTGTCGACGGCCTTCACCATGCCGCCCATCGCATCCACTTCCTCGATCAGCGCCCAGGCCGCATCGGCCATGTCCTGCGTCAGCTTCTCCATCATGTAGCTGCCGGCCCACGGGTCGACCACGCTGGTGATGTGCGTCTCTTCCTGGATGATCAGCTGCGTGTTGCGCGCGATGCGTGCGCTGAAGTCGGTGGGCAGCGCGATGGCTTCATCGAGCGCATTGGTGTGCAGGCTCTGCGTGCCGCCGAACACCGCCGCCATCGCCTCGACCGTCGTGCGCACCACGTTGTTGTACGGGTCCTGCTCGGTCAGGCTCCAGCCCGAGGTCTGGCAGTGCGTGCGCAGCATCAGGCTCTTCGGGTTCTTCGCGCCGAAGCCGCTCATGATCCTCCACCACAGCAGCCGCGCGGCGCGCATCTTGGCCACCTCGAGGTAGAAGTTCATCCCGACGGCCCAGAAGAAGCTCAGCCGCCCGGCGAACTCGTCGACGTCCAGCCCCTTGGCCAACGCCGTCTTCACGTACTCCTTGCCATCGGCCAGCGTGAAGGCCAGCTCCAGCGCCTGGTTCGCACCGGCCTCCTGCATGTGGTAGCCGCTGATGCTGATCGAGTTGAACTTCGGCATCCGCTTCGCGGTGTACGCGATGATGTCGCCGATCACCCGCATGCTCGGCTCGGGCGGGAAGATGTAGGTGTTGCGGACCATGAACTCCTTGAGGATGTCGTTCTGGATAGTCCCGCTCAGCTGCTCCTGCGGCACGCCCTGCTCCTCGGCCGCCACCACATAGCCCGCCAGCACCGGCAGCACCGCGCCGTTCATCGTCATCGACACCGACACCTTGTCGAGCGGGATGCCGTCGAACAGGATCTTCATGTCCTCGACGCTGTCGATCGCGACGCCCGCCTTGCCGACGTCACCCGTCACACGCGGGTGGTCGCTGTCGTAGCCGCGGTGCGTGGCCAGGTCGAACGCGACGCTGACGCCCTGTGCGCCGGCATCGAGCGCCTTGCGGTAGAAGGCGTTCGAGGCCTCGGCGGTGGAGAAGCCGGCGTACTGGCGGATGGTCCATGGCCGCACCGCATACATCGTCGCCTGCGGGCCGCGCACGAACGGCGCGAACCCGGGCAGCGTGTCGGTGTAGGGCAACTCGCGGGTGTCGGCGGCGGTGTACAGCGGCTTCACGCGGATGCCTTCGGGCGTCACCCAGTCGAGCGCGTCGACATTCCCGCCCGGCGCGGATTTCGCGGCCGCCTTCTGCCATGCGGGCAGCGCATCGGAATTCAACAACGCGTCTTTGGCTTCCGATTTTTTCTGGTCAGACATGGGCCCGCTCCGCTGGACGACCTGGCAGGCGTCATCCATAATTCAAAATTGAATTATATGTCCAAGGTTTCCACCGTCCCCGCTGGCAAATCGCCGGCCGCTGCCCGGCTGCCGGCCACCCAGGCCCTCTACGTGCAGGTCGCCGAGCGGCTGCGTGCGCGCATCATGGCCCACACGCTGGCGCCCGGCAGCTGGATCGACGAGCAAGCCCTGACCGCCGAGTACGGCATCAGCCGCACCCCGCTGCGCGAGGCCCTCAAGGTGCTGGCCGCCGAAGGGCTGGTGACGATGAAGCTGCGCCGCGGCGCCTACGTCACCGAGGTGTCCGAGCGCGACCTGGCCGAGGTGKTCCACCTGCTGGCGCTGCTCGAGAGCGATGCCGCCGCAGCCGCCGCCACGCGGGCCACCGACGCGCAACTGGCCGAGCTGC
Organism: Rhizobacter sp. P3_B12; assembly: GCF_056402895.1. Classification (NCBI taxonomy): domain Bacteria; kingdom Pseudomonadati; phylum Pseudomonadota; class Betaproteobacteria; order Burkholderiales; family Sphaerotilaceae; genus Rhizobacter; species Rhizobacter sp. P3_B12. Next base: position 2,984 of record NZ_JBFUGN010000352.1, read on the forward strand.
AGGCGCTGCACCAGGCGCTCGAAGACAGCGTGGCTGACCGCGATGCGTTCTTCCGCGCCAACGAGCAGTTCCACATGCGGCTGCTGGAGATCGCCGACAACCGCTGGCGCCACCAGCTGGTCACCGACCTGCGCAAGGTGATGAAGCTGAACCGGCACCACTCGCTGTTCAAGCAGGGGCGGCTCGAGGCCTCGCTGAAGGAGCATCGCCGGATCATGACCGCCCTGAAGGCGCGCGACGGCGCGAAGGTGCAGCAGCTGATGCAGCAGCACCTGACGAATGGACGGGACGCCGCGATGCCCGGCTGACACGAAACCCGGCGTCGCCCGAGGCGACAATCGCGCCCATGACACGCTCCCGACCACTGATCAGCCTGATCGCTGCCGTCGCCCGGCACGGCGCGATCGGCAAGGGCAACGCCCTGCTCTGCCACATCTCCGAGGACCTGAAGTTCTTCAAGCGCACCACGCTCGGCGCGCCGGTGCTGATGGGCCGCAAGACCTGGGATTCGATCGGCCGCCCGCTGCCGGGCCGCCGCAACATCGTGATCAYGCGCCAGCCGGGCTGGCAGGCTGCCGGCGCCGAGCGCGCCGGCTCGTTGGCCGAGGCGATCGCGCTGGCCGGCGACGTGCACAAGGCCTTCGTGATCGGCGGTGCCGAGATCTACCGCGAGGCGCTGCCGAGGGTCGACGAGCTGGTGCTGACCGAGCTCGATGCCGAGTTCGACGCCGATGCGTTCTTCCCCGACTGGGACCCCGCGCAGTTCAGTGCGGAACCCGGCGAGTTCCAGACCAGCCCCGATGGCATCCGCTACCGCTGGGTCACCTACAGACGCAAAGTCTGATCACGCAGTTTCCACAATCACGAGGAGGATGACATGTCCGAACACGGTTTCCACGTMCACGGCCCGCACGACCACGAGCTGGAGCATGCGGCCCAGCACAACCCCGACGGCCACGCCGGCCAGCTGGCGGTGATCACCGCGATCCTCGCGACGGTGGGCGCGATCTTCTCGTACATGGGCGGCGCGACGCAGGCCAACGCGGGGCTCTACAAGAACGACGCCGCGATCAAGAAGACCGAGGCCTCGAACCAGTGGAACTACTACCAGGCCAAGAGCAGCAAGCAGAACCTGGCCGAGCTGGCGGTCGAGCTGGCACCCGAGGGCCGGCGCGCGTTCTACACCGAGGAGATCAAGCGCTACAAGACCGAGAAGGCCGAGATCATGACGGCGGCCAAGAAGCTGGAAGACGAATCGACCGCCTTCGACAAGCAGAGCGAGGAGCAGATGCACCAGCACCACCGCTGGGCGCAGGCGACCACCGCGCTGTCGATCTCGATCGCGATGGCGGCGATCGCGCTGCTGACGAAGCGGCGCTGGGCGGAATACGTGGTGTATGGCCTGAGCGTGCTGGGCATGGGATTGGGGATCGCCGCCTGGTTCCATTGGTAGGCGTAAAGCGCTACGCTGCGCGCTCCACTTCCAGGAGAGCGGCATGAAGATCCAACGCAAGGGCTCGGCCCAATGGTCCGGCGGCATCAAGGACGGCAAGGGCTCGATCTCGACCGAGAGCGGCGCGCTGAAGGACTACCCCTACGGCTTCGCGAGCCGCTTCGAAGGCACGCCCGGCAGCAACCCCGAGGAGTTGCTCGGCGCGGCGCACGCGGCCTGCTTCACGATGGCGCTGTCGCTGATCCTCGGTGAAGCCAAGCTGCGCGCCGAGAAGATGGACACGACGGCCAAGGTCACGCTGGAGCAGGTCGAAGGCGGCTACGCGATCAGCGCGGTCCACCTGTCGCTGAAGGCCAACGTGCCTGGCGCGGACAACGCCACGTTCCAGGAACTCGCGGCGAAGGCGAAGGCCGGGTGCCCGGTGTCGAAGCTGCTGAAGGCGGACATCTCGCTCGAAGCGACCCTCATCTAGGCCGCCCGACCGCATCTCGCGGCGATGTCCTACACACGCGTCGGAATCAACCCACGGCGCCCGCGAAGGTCGGCCCCTACAGTGAGGCTGCGCCGGGATCGAAGAACCCCGGATGGCACCCACCACAGGAGGTTGCGATGAAACGAGGGATGGTCATTGCGGGGTTCGAGGTGCACGCGGACGAAGGCCTGCGGGAGATTCCGGCGGGCGCGTGCTGGGTCATCGAAGGCGCGCTGTGGGTCAAGCTGGTCTGGCACGCGGACGGCGAGCGCCAGGCCGCGACGCTGTCGGTGCGCGAGTACCAGTCGTGCCTGCAGCGCGGCTGCATCCACTTCGAGTCGGCGCCGTCGTTCAGCGAATCCGTGCGTAGACCCTTGAGTCTCGCAACATGCCGTCCGGTGTGATGCGGTCGTTGCGCCGCGTGCCTTCCAGCGTGTAGCCGGCGCGCTCGCAGACCCGCCAGCTGGCGACATTGCCGGCATCGGGCAGGGCCTCGACGCGGCGCATGCCGAGTGGGCCGAACGCCAGGTCGGTGATGGCCTGCGCCGCCTCGGTGACGAGGCCGCGGCCGGTGAATGCCGAATGCGCCCAGTAGCCGATCTCGCACTTGGGCACCGCCCAGTCGAACGCATGCAGGCTGCCGACGCCGACCAGCGTGTCGCTGCCCTTCAGGAACATCAGCATCGGCATCATCGAGCGCATCATGAAATGCGCACGTCCTTCGCGGCAGAACTGTTCGGCGCTGTCGAGCGTGGGCTCGGCCA
>NZ_JBFUGN010000353.1:0-5662 GCF_056402895.1 Rhizobacter sp. P3_B12
CAGGCCGCCTGAAAAAAGATTGGTGCGCGGCAGGCAACAGCGTGGTCCCTGCCGCAGGGCTTCCGGGGGCGCGGTGCGCTCCCTAGCATCCGTTCCACCCTCCGCAACTCCTGAAAGCCCACCATGAAGATCGTCGTGATCGGCGGCTCCGGCCTGATCGGCAGCAAGCTCGTGCAACGCCTGGCCCGCAGCGGCCACGAGGTGCTCGCCGCCTCGCCCAATTCCGGCGTCAACACGCTCACCGGCGAGGGCCTGGCCGCCGCGCTGGCGGGCGCGAAGGTGGTGGTCGACGTGTCGAACTCGCCGTCGTTCGCCGACGACGCGGTGATGAGCTTCTTCCAGGTCTCGACCCGCAACCTGCTGGCCGCGGCGGCCGCCGCCGATGTCGGCCACCTCGTCGCGCTGTCGGTGGTCGGCACCGAGCGGCTGCAGGCGAGCGGGTATTTCCGCGCCAAGGCGGCCCAGGAGGCGCTGATCAAGGCCTCGCCGCTGCCGTACACGCTGGTGCACTCGACGCAGTTCTTCGAATTCCTCGGCGGCATCGCGCAATCGGGCACCGGGGCCGACGGCAAGACGGTGCGGTTGTCGCCGGCCTTCGTGCAGCCGATCTCGTCGGATGACGTGGCCGACGCGATGCACGACGTGGCACTCGGCAAGCCGCTGCGCGCGACGGTCGAGATCGCCGGCCCCGAGCGCGTCCGGCTGGCCGAGCTGGTGCGGCGCTTCCTCGCCGCCAAGGGCGACTCCCGCACCGTGGTCGACGACGCGCAGGCGCGCTACTTCGGCGCCGAGATCGACGACCGCACGCTGGTAGCGGGCGACGGCGCGCGCCTTGGCACGGTGAACTTCGAGGCGTGGTTCGCCGGGCAATGACCCGCCTGCACCCGCCGCCGTGGCTCAGAATGGGTGCTCCCGACCTCTTGCCCCGATGGACACCGCCTCGCTCGCCTTCAACGGCCTGCGGCCCCGGCTGCGCGGCATCGCCTACCGCATGCTCGGCTCGATGGCCGAGGCCGAGGAGGTGGTGCAGGACGCGTGGCTGCGCTGGCACGAGGCCGACTACGTGGCACACGACGACCCGACCGGCTGGCTGGTCACCGTCACGACCCGGCTGTCGATCAACCGGCTGCGCGCCGCGAAGGTCCAGCGTGAGCACTACGCCGGCCTGTGGCTGCCCGAACCGGTGCTGACCGACGCCGAGGATTCGCCGGAGCAGATGCTGGAGCGGGCCGACGACGTGTCGGTCGCCTTCCTGCTGATGCTGGAGCGGCTCGCGCCCGAGGCGCGCGCGGCCTTCCTGCTGCGCGAGGTGTTCGATGCCGGGTACGACGAGCTGGCCAGCGCGATCGGCAAGAGCGAAGCCGCCTGCCGGCAGCTGGTGCACCGGGCCCGCGAGCAGCTGCGCGACGAGCGGCCGCGCTTCGAGGTGTCGCCCGACACGCACCGGCGCCTGCTCGGCCGCTTCGCGCAGGCGCTGACCGGCGGCGACTTCTCGGCGCTGAAGGCGATGCTGGCCGACGACGCGGAGCTGATCGGCGACGGCGGCGGCAAGGTGTCGAGCTTCGGGCGGCCGATGCGGGGCGGCCAGCGCATCGCGCAGCTGTTCTTCGCGACGAACCTGCGCCTGAAGGACGGGCAGCGCATCGAGCTCGCGCTGATCAACGGCGAATGGGGCCTGCTGCGCTTCTTCGACGGAGTGCTCGAATCGGCGCAGACCTTCGAGACCGACGGCGAGCGCATCGTGCGCATCCACGTGCAGCGCAATCCGGACAAGCTGGTGCGGGTGGCGAAGGCGTTCGGGGGGTGCTGATGCCTTCTTGTTATGTCGTGAAATGCCACATAAGATGGCGGCATGGCCAAATCGATCCGCGTCTCCGACGGCGTCTATGAACTTGCCGCGGCAGCCGGCGAGGCGGTTCACCGCTCGCTGGCGGAGCAGATCGAGTACTGGGTGCGCCTGGGCGCGGCCCTCGATGCCGCCGGCATCACGATGGAAGAGTCGCTGCTGTTGTTGCAGGGCGACCCTGGCGTCAAGGAGCGGATCCTGGCCCACGTCACGTCCACACCGGGGAATACCCGCCGACGCAAGACCTACACCGGCGCGGCATCGATCACCGCCCGGAAGGCGGAATTCGAGCGCGCCGTCGAGCGCGGCGAACGCGACCCGGAAAGCCTCTTCCTGTTCTCGCGTGAACGGGTGAAGGCAGCCAAGGTCACCGAGCGCTTGCCGGCCAGGCCGGGCAAGGGGTGGTGACACGGCGCAGGGCAGCCGAAACACCATGGCATGTGGTGGAGAAGCTGCTGAGCGTCTGCGACGACGGCGAGGTGCTCGTCGGCGGCCAGGCGCTGATGTTCTGGGTGGCCCGGTACGGCCTGAGCGTGCCAAAGCAGTTGCCGGTCATCTCCCAGGATGCCGACTTCCTGACCCAATCGCCCACCGCAACCGATTCCGTCGAGAAGTTCGCCCGTGCCATCCACGGCCAGGCCCGCTTTGCGCGTCGCCAGGCGCTCACGTCGCTCGTCGGGCAGGTCGAGCTCGATCTCTCGGCCGAGGAATTCGTCAACGTCGACATCATCTTCAAGGTGATCGGTCTCGACGCGAAGAAGGTCCTGCAGCGCGCGATGCACATCGAGTTCGGCCGGCACGGCTTCCTGGTGATGCATCCGCTCGACCTGCTCTGCAGCCGCACGGCCAACCTGCATGAGCTGCCGAACAAGAAGACCGAGAAAGGCGCACTGCAGCTCGGCCTGGCGATCGGCGTCGCGCGCGAGTTTCTTCGCGAGAGGGCCGCGAGCATCGCCCCCTCCGAGACCGCCGCCGGCCGCAGCCCGCTGCAGACCCTCGTGTCGGAAATCGAACGGCTCGCACTCAGCGACGCCGGCCGCAAGGTCGCGGCCCGCTGGGAGCAGCACGTGGCCGATGCGATCGACCCGAGCCTGATCCCGGCCGGCCCGTTCTGGACGCGCAAGTGGCCGGCGCTGCGGACCTTGATGTCCGCCGCCCATGCGGAGCGTTTCGCGCCCCCTGACGCCTGACCCTCGCCGTGACGTCTACTGCACGCCGGGCGTCACGCTGAACCAGTTCAGGTTCCAGCCGCCGGTCTGCGCCTTGAAGCCAAACTTGTGCGTGCCCGCGGTCAGCGTCAGCGTCGCCTTGACGGTGGTCCAGTTCTGCCAGCCGCCGGTGGCCGGCACCGACACTGTCGCGTACACCGGCGTGCCGCCCGCCTCCTCGAACGAGAACCAGCCGCCGCCGTTCAGGCTCGCGACGCGGAACGCGATCGTGTAGGTGCCGGTGCTCGGGACCGTGATCGGCGTGTTCACATACGACAGCCAGTCGCCCGCATCGATGTAGCCCACCGACTGCCCGCCGCCACTGTCGGTGGTGGCCTCGGTCTGCACGCCGCTCATCTGCGAGAACGTGCTCGCCTTCACGGTGGCGATCGCCGCCCCGCCGCTGTCGGCGCGTTCGACCTGCAGCCAGTTCAGGTTGAAGCCGCCGGTCTTCGTCGACACGCCCAGCACCTGCTTGCCGGCCTTCAGCGCGACCACGTGCGACACCGTCGTCCAGTTCTGCCAGCCGCCGGTGCTGGCGATGTTGACCGTGCCGAACACCGGTGTGCCGCCGCCCTGCTCCAGCTGCAGGCTGGCGCCGCTGGCTGCGGCGGCCACGCGGTACGAGACGCGGTAGTTGCCGTCGGCCGGCACGTCGACCGCATAGGTCATCCAGTCGCCTGCGTCGATATAGCCCAGGTTGTTGCCGCCGCCGGCATCGGCGGTGGCCTCGACCTGCACGCCCGACATCTGGCACCAGCCCTCGGCCTGCAGCGTCGCCGGCACCGCGGTGTTGCTGCAGGTCGTCGGCGCCGGGGCCGGCCAGCCCTGCACGATGCTGCGCGCGAGCTTGCCCGAGGCGGTCAGCGACGATTCGGGCCAGCCGCCGGTCGCGCTCGCGCCGCCCACCAGCGCGGCCGAGCCTTCGGGTGCGTCGTCGAGCGCCCAGTTCGCATTGCTCAGCTTGCGCGCCTTCATGAAATCGACCCAGGCGGCGGTCTCGGCGGTGGCCACGCCGCCGTTGCCGTCGGCATTCACCGAACCCCATTCGGTGACGAACAGCGCGAGGCCGTTGTTCATCGCGGTGGTCGCCTTGTCGCGCAGCCCCTGGCCGTGCGTGCCGGCGTAGAAGTGCAGCGTGTAGGCGATGTTCGAGAAGCCGGTGATCGGGTCGCGCGACGCCACGTCGGCGTCCTGCGACCAGTTCGGCGAGCCGACGATGATCAGGTTGTCCGGGTCGATCGCGCGGATCGCGCCGATCACCGCCTGCGCATACGGCTTCACGTTGCCGCTCCAGCTCGCGTCGTTCTTCGGCTCGTTGTAGATCTCGTAGATGACGTGGTTGTTCTTGCCGTAGGTGCGCGCCATCTCCTGGAAGAACTCGATCGCCTGCGCCTGGTACTGCCAGGCGTAGTGCGAGTGCCAGTCGATGATCACGTACAGGTCGTTGGCGATCGCCGCGTCGACCACCGCCTTCAGCCGCGCCTTGTTCGAGGCCGGGTCCTGCAGGTAGCCGCCGGCATCCTCGACACCCATCGCGGCGCGCACCACCTTCGCCTTCCAGTCCGACTTGAGCCAGCCCACGGTGCTCGCGTTGTAGTACTTCGCGCCCGGCCAGCCGTTGTTGCTCCAGTAGTAGCTGACGCCCGACAGGCTGCCCGGCGTGCCGCCCACCTGCAGCTGGTTGCCGCTGACCGACAGCGCCGGCACGTCGGCCAGCGCGGGGCTGGCGGCGAGCACGGCCAACAGCGCGGCGGCGAGGCCCGCACGCAGCGAAGACATTGAATTCTTGTTCGACACCATCACGCTCCCTTCGGTATGAAACCGTTTTCAAAATGGAGTATCGAGCGTAGGGGAGATTCGCGGCGGCCCGCGTTCCGGCCGGGTAACAGCGGGTTTCAGTGCGCCGGTTTCGGTGAGCATGCCGGTGCGCTAGAGTGCGCGCGATGGTCGATCGCCGCCTCCACGAACCGCTGGTCACGCCGGGCCCGGTGACGCACACCTTCACGAAGCAGGAGGTGGCCGCGCTGGTCGCGCAGTGGCTCGAGGTCTTCGGCCAGGATCGCTCTGGCGCCAATGCACGCGCCTACCTCTGGCACGTCTTCAGCTTCGAGCGCTACCCGAGCCTCTCGGGCGTTCCGGCACAGGCCGCGTACGACCAGCAGCAGGCGCACGAGTACATCGTGTTGTCCAACGACCGCGACCTCGCATTCAAGACCGACCAGCGCCCGGTGCGGGCGATGCTGCGCGACTACCAGGTGTTCCCGCCGAACCTCGCCTGGACGATGTCGTTCACGCACGAAGACGGCTGGCTCGGGCCGTACTTCGCGAAGCACCCTCAGTACGACAGGCTGAATGCGATCAACCTGGCGAAGATTCAGAAGGCACACGACATCGCGGCCGCACGGCGCAAGGGCTGGCTCTGAGCACGACAGGCGCTTGACGGCGCCCGGCCGTTGCAAAGAACCCCGTTCGCCCTGAGCTTGTCGAAGGACCTGAGCTTGTCGTGGGCCTTGCACGCTTCGGGCGCAACCCTTCGACGGACGGGCCCTCGACAAGCTCGGTCCCTGCTCAGGGCGAACGGTCTTGTCAGTCACCACGTCGACGC
>NZ_JBFUGN010000354.1:0-5661 GCF_056402895.1 Rhizobacter sp. P3_B12
GTGTACGGCGGGTTCGGCAGCGGCGGGCGGCGGCGCGCGCGCAGGTTCCTGCGCGCGTTCGCGGTGACGGTATCGGCCAGCACCATCGGGTAGGCGGCATGGCCGAAGGCGCCGCGCGGGCCGGTGAGCTGCAGCCGGTACAGGCCGTTGCGCGGCAGCGGCCCGTCCCACTCCGCGGGGTCGCTCGCACGGCTGTGCTTGCGCACCGAGCCGGGGTCGACCTCGATCGCCAGCATCGGCTGCAGGCAGGCGGCGGCATCCGGCGGCGCGAACAGCGGCTGCTGCGCCGAGGCCCCGCTGCACGGCTGCCACAGCCCGTCGCGCAGGATCGCCAGCGCGGCCGTGAAATCGCCGCGGCGCTGCTCGTCGGGGTAGCCGCGGTAGTGCGTGTCGAAGCCGCCGGCGTCGGGCGGCAGGCCGCCCCATTCGAGCTGCATCGACAGCCGCTGGATGTTCTTGCACGCCACCTCGCGCGCGCCGACCACCAGGTACGACGACAGCGTCGGCAGCGGGCCGAACGGGTGGAAGGCCTTGGTCGGGTCGAGCCGGCCGAGGTTGTTGTGCAGCACGATGTCGCGCACGCCGCTGGCGCTGACGCGCAGCCGGGCCTCGGTGAGCGGCTGGTCGGCCAGCAGCGAGTACGGGTAGAGCCGGCCCTGCGTGCCGAGCTCGATGCGCAGCACCGGCAGCCGCGTCCCCCAGTCGGCGCCATGCACGGCCGGCTCGCAGCCGACGATCGCCGGCGCATCGGGGCGCAGCCGCAGCGTGATCGACAGGCCGCCTTCGGGCAGGCGATCGACATCGGCATCGGTGGCCTCCAGCCAGCCGTGCGCGCCACTCAGGTGCAGCTTCAGCAGGCCGTGGAACAGCTGCTCGAACACCAGCACGCGCTGCGGCGCCTGCGCGCCGGCCAGCAGCACCAGCGGATCGCCGACGCTGTGCGCCTGCGGCACGCGGCCCTGCAGCTCGCGGTGTGCGGCCAGCCGCATGCGGCGCAGTTGCGCCTCGGTGAAGTCGGCGCTGCCGGACAGCAGCCAGTGGCCGAGCAGCCGGCCGAAGGCAGTGCGCAGCGTGACCGGGTCGGTCGCGAAGGTGACGGCGTCGACCAGCGCGTCGAGCGCCTGCGCGCCGTCGGCCGCGCCCTCACCCGAATTTTCACCGACCGGCAGTTCGACGCGGATCCTCCGCTCGCCCTCGCGCAGCAACAGCAGCGGCGACGCGATCGCAAGGCCCAGCCGCGCATCGACCGCCCCGGCCCCGCCGCCGAACAGCGGCCAGGCGCTGCTGCCATCGGCGACGCCGACCGGGGGCCGCGCCGCCTTGGCGCGCGTCACGAAGCCGAACTCGCACTCCGGCGAGATCCGCGCATCGCGCTCCATGCGCAGCGTGCACAGCGCCGCGACGCGCGCATCGGTCACCACCAGCGGCGCCGCGCTGTGGAAGCGCAGCGGCTGGCCGGCCGCATCCTTGCCGGCGTCGAACACGGTGCCCTGCGGCACCTGCAGCAGGCGTTCGCCGCGCGCATCGCGGGCGCAGGCCAGGTGCACCTCGTCGGCCACCGGGCCGGCCGGGCCGAAGCCGAGGCAGTCGCGGTAGTAGAAATCGACGTGCCGCGCGGTGAAGCGGTTCACCTCACGCTGCGCCGATTCGTAGACCTTCAGGAACGCGATCAGCAGCCCGACCGCCGCCTCGTGCGTGCCGCTGCGCAGCGTGTCGGGCAGCAGCTCGCGGGCGAGCGCGCGCAGCGTGTCAATCGCGGCCAGGAACACGAAGTAGCGTTCGCGCAGCAGCTCGCGCTCGTCACGGCCCGCGGCTGCTGTCGCGAGCAGCGGCGCGCCGCTGCTCCAGATGCCGGCCAGCCGCTCGTGCGAGCGGCCCACCTCGCGGTCCTGCCAGCGCCGCTTGCCGAAGCGCTCGTGCACCCACTGCAGCTCGGCGCCGAGCTGCTGGTCGACCAGCTGGTGGACGCGCCCGCGGAACGCCAGCGAGGCCGCGTCGTCGCGCCCGTCGAGCGACTTGAACCACAGGTCGATCCACTGCGCGAGCTCGACCACCTGGGAGGCCAGGCGCGGCAGCGGTGCCGATTCGGCGTCGTGCAGGAAATCCTCCTGCAGCGCCTGCACGTCGATGCTGGCGATGCGCGCCAGCACCATCGTCACGTCGCTCGCGAACATCGCGCGCCAGTCGCCGGCCTCGCGGTTGTCGAGGTCGACGAAGCGCAGCTGGCGCGCGAGCGTGGCCGTCATCGCGACGCGGTCCTCGAACGGCAGCTCGTCGACGCGGAAGTAGCCGTCGGCCAGCGCTGGCGGGAACCTCTCGTTCTGCGAGGTTCCGGTGGTCATGACAACCCCTCGGCCGACGAGTACGTCGGCCGGTCCCCCGAGGGGACGAGGGCCGGCTTGGGAACGGCCCGGCGCTCGGCCCTCATGCCGCCCCCCCGCGCGCCGCACCGTCGTTCAGGTACAGCGGGTACACCAGGTTGTCGCGCACGTTGGTGCTGCGGATCGTGTAGTTCAGCTGCAGCTTCAGCACGCCCTCGTACAGGTCCGCGGTGTCGATCTCGACCTGGTCGAGCGTGATGCGCACCTCGAAGAACAGCACCGCCTTCTCGACCAGGCTGCGGATCTCGGTCAGCGTGCTCTCGGTGATGTTCTCGAACACCATGCGCTGCAGGCCGCAGCCGTAGGTCGGGTGCATCACGCGCTCGCCGGGCACGGTGGACAGCAGGATGCGCAGGCTCTCGCGCACGTCCTGCTCTTGCGACACTGTCAGCGCATGCAGCGTGCGGCCGTCGAAGGCCGGCGGGAAGGCCCAGCCGGTGCCGAGGAAGCGCTTGTTGCTGTCGAGGCCCATGGTCGCGTCATCCACCGATCAGCACCGTCGGCCAGCCCATCGCGATGCTGCCGCCATGCGCCGTCGGGTCGCCGATGCGCGCGGCCGGCTTGTTGGCGATCAGCACCGTGGTCGAGCCCTGGATGATGGTGTCGGGCGGGCCGACGCAGACCGCGCTGTCGCCGAGCACCGCGGCCGGCAGCTTGCCGATCAGCACCGTCGGCACGCCCGGGCCGACGATCGGCCCGCCGACGTGCGGGATCGGCGGCAGGCCGGGCGTGACCATCGGGCACACGTGCATGTCGGTGAGGCGGGCGGCGGGCGGCATGGCTCGGTTCCGTGCGGTTCAGTTGATCATCACCATCGCGCCCTTGACCACCGTCTGCCCGGCGGCCGAGAGCTCGGCGCTCGCGTTGCCCTTCGCAGTGAAACCGACCTGGGCTTCGGCGGCGATGTTCAAGGCGCTGAGCTTGATGTCGGCCTTGGACGTGACCGAGATCGCGCCGACCGCGTCGAGCGTGATCGTTCCCTTGGCCGTCACCTTGATGTCGCCCGGGCTGTCGAGCGTGATGCCGCCGGGCGCGAGTTCGACCTTGTTGCCGTTCTGGTCCTGCAGCAGGATGGATTTGTCCTTGTCGCTCAGCACGATCTTGTTGTTGCCGGGGGTGATGACGGTGATGACCTTGTCCTTCTCGTCGAACTCGAGCTTGGAGCGGCAGCGGGTGACGATGGCCTTGATGTCGTTGGCGGCCTCCAGCGGGTACGGCGTGGCCTGCTTGCTGCTGTAGAGGCTGCCGAGCACGACCGGGTGCGAGGGGTCGTCGGCGAAGTAGCCGAGCACCACCTCGTCGCCGACCTCGGGCAGGAAGAACGCGCCGAACGCATTGCTGGCGTGGAACTGCAGCAGCCGGGCCCAGATGCCTTCGGTGGCGGCCTGCAGCATCGGCAGCTTGACCTGCACGCGCTGCTCGCCGGCCGGGTCGCCGTCGAGCTTCATCACGATGCCGACCTGCAGGCCGTGCACGCCGGGCAGCAGGCCGGCGCCGGGCGGCGCGACCACGTCGGGGCGTTCGACGAACCAGTCGGGCGCCAGGCCGAACTCGGCCTCGGTGATCCAGTTGCCGTCGGCGATGTCGTGGCGCACGCCGGTGACGAACACCTTGCCGCTGAAGCGCGTGCCGACGCCGGCGAGCTCGATCAGCCCGCCGACGGTGGCGAGCGCCGAGCCCTGGAAGCTCATGCGCCCGCGCAGCCGCGCGAGGCCGGCCCGCAGCTGCTGCGCCTTGGCCCAGCTGGTGAGCGCGGCCAGCGGCTGCGGTGCGCCGGACTGCAACCGCCAGCTGGGCAGGCCGATCACCTGGGCGAGCGTGGCGGAGTCGATGTCGCCCTGTTTCGGCAGCGTCACCGGGGCGCTCGCGGTGCCTTCGAGCGCGGCCTGGCCTTTGATGTCCCACGAGAAGGCCTGGGCGCTCGCGAGCTGGCTGCGCGCGTCGAGGTCGCCCTGGAAGTCGATCAGGTCGATGCCGTAGGTGACCGAGAGCGCCGGCTCGGCATCGACCGCGGGGGCCTTGACGGCGAGCTTGCCGTCGGTGGCGATGACGAGCAGGCCGTTGACCTCGGCGCGCGACAGCATGAAATCCCAGTCGCTGCAGTAGTGCTGGGCCAGCTCGGTGTGGCTGAGCTCGGTGGCGTCGGCCTCGATGGAGAGGCCGTGGTCGCCGGCCAGGGTCTCGATGACGGCGCTGTCGGTCTGGTCGATGAAGTTGGCGTTGTGCCGGCCGACGGTCATCAGCACGGCCTTGTCGCGGCATTCGACGATCAGGCGGGCATCGTTGTCGCCGCGCACCTGCAGGCCGTGGCGCACGACGAGGCCTTCGAAGATCACCGTGGTGGGGGCGGACTGGTAGCCGGCCTTGATCGACAGCAGCACGCCGGGCTTGAAGTGGGCGGCGTCGCTGAGCGGGAACTTGCGGTTCGGCATGTCGCCGTCGGCCAGCTCGATGCGGGCCGAGGGCACGCTGTTGACGCCGCGGCGCACCGAGATCGAGATGACCTCGAGGGTCTCGTCGAGCGCCGTGCCGTCGGCGCTGAGCGAGAGGCGCACGACGCCGTCGGCGTTGTCGAGGGGGGAGGCGGCGGGCATGGGGGGTGACCGGATCAGGCGGCCGGTGCCGACATCGCCAGCGTGGTGCCGGGCGTGACGGCCATCAGGCTGGGCAGGTTGTTGGCGCGCGCGACCGCGGGGGCGGCGGCGGCGCTGCCGCAGTGGTCGGCGCACAGCTGGGGCAGCGTGTCGCCGTCGACGACGGTGACGCTGGTGAGGCTGGCCTCGGGCTCGCGGTTGGAGACGAGCCTGGCCTCCTCCTTGCTCATCGCGCCGAGGAAGCTGAGGTCGACACGGGCGCGCAGCGGCTCGCCGCTCGGCTTGAAGAGGGTGTATTGCGTGTTCAGCGATTCCAGGCGGCCGAAGAAGATCAGGCTGCCCCACAGCAGGCGCACGAGGGGTGGCTCCTGGGTGTCGGGCAGGTACTGGAAGGTGACCGCATTGAGTTTCTTCATCTGCGTGCGCACGTCTTCGCGCTTGCCGTTGGCGCCGGGCGGGACGATGCCGGTGCCGTCGAGCACGAGGGCGAAGCTGACGTGTTCGTCGCCGACCGCAGCGAACTTCGGGGTGCCTTGGGCATCGCCCTGGGTCTTCTTCTTGTCGTAGGTGATGCCGGTGGTGTGCTTGAAGTCGGCCGGATTGATCTGCACGGTGAAGGTCGCCGATTCATCGAGCTTGACCKTGCCGCCCTTCAGCGTGAAGCGCGTCATCACCAGGTGCGTGAG
>NZ_JBFUGN010000355.1:0-5655 GCF_056402895.1 Rhizobacter sp. P3_B12
GAGCGGCGCTCTTCGGTGGCATATATGGAGGCGATGGCGCGACCGAGCTGTATCACCTGTTTGACGACAGCGACGACAACGGCAAGCGTGACATCGTCGACAAACTCGGCAACTTGCTGGGCGGCGCCACCACGACCAGTGGTTCGCTACTCCCCTCCGATCTCAACGGAGGCAAGTACACGATCGATGCCAAGCTGACCCTGGAAGAAATCATCGCCAAGGCCCGCGAAGACATTTCGTGGCGGTATGCCCTCAGAGAACTCAACCCGTTTGTCATCACCGACGTGAGCTATGCGGCGCACAACACCGATGGCTCGCTTGATCTGTACGACGAGGCCACTGGCACTGGCTCCATGACTCAGACCTACCTGGCCGACCGGGCAGCCATGCTGTCCTGGAAGATCCAGTGGGACAAGCGGGGCTCGCTGGACGAAGACGACATCACCAACGGCCGCTTGACTCACAAGCCCTACAACGAAGACTGGGACACCAGCACCGTGCAGGGCAACTGGGACTACGTCGATCTCACCAAGCGCCTCGCAGGCGGTGCACCGCTAACGTTGGCCATCGACGGCACCGGCATTTCGCTCAGCGATCACCAGATTGTCTTTGGCAGCTCGGGCGATGACGTCATCAACGGGGCGGGCGATTCCGACCGTCTGTACGGCATGGCCGGCAACGACACCGTGTCCGGCAAAGCCGGTGCCGACTACCTGGAAGGCGGCGCGGGTAACGACAAGCTCGATGGTGGCGCCGAAAACGATACGCTCTACGGCGGCATGGGCGACGACATCTTGACCGGAGGACAGGGCAACGATGTTCTGCACGGAGGAGCCGGGGCCGACACGTACATCGTCGCCGCAAACGAGGGGGTCGATTCCATCACGTCAAGCGATGCGACCGACGTGCTTAAGTTTGCTGGTCGAACGTTGACGGGCAGCGGAACCCTCAAGACGAACGCCAACGGCGTGACCGTGTGGGTCGATGAGTCGGTGGCCTCAGCGCCGGTGATCTACATGTTCGACGCCAACCGCGCCGAGTTGACCTTGGCTGGTTCGGGTAGCACGGTGATCATCAAGGACTTCCAATCCGGCGACCTGGGCATCACCGCCCCGGTGGCAACCCCGCCCGTGGTGCCGCCGGCCCCGCCTACCAGCGCCGACTTCGCCTCGGTGGACGGCTTCCAGCAGTACAAGGACTGGAGCCATGCAGGCCAGGCGGCCAGCACCTTCACCAACATCGCAGCCGGCTTCTACCGCGTCGAAGGCAGCAAGGGCGGCGATGTGATGACCGGCGGCGCATCGCTCGGCAGCAGCGCCACCAGCCCCACCTCCTTCAACGCCGCGCAGATCGTCGGCCGCGCCGGCGACGACCGCCTGTTCGCGGTGGCCGAGCAGACCGAGGCGCAAGCCCTGGCGGGCACGCCGCTGCTCACCGCGCAGGAAGCCCCGCTGCTCGACGGTGGCCAGGGCAACGACTTCATCGTCGGCAGCAGCGCCGACGACCTGGTCTTCGGCGGCCAGGGCGACGACCGCATCATCACCGGCGCGGGCCGCGACATCGTGCTCAGCGATGGCGACATGGGCACGGGCTTCAAGTCCTTCGCCGAACTCGGCCAGGCTGAGACGGTGATGGAGGGCAGCAACCGCAACGGCCTGGGCGGCCAGAGCGCCAGTTGGCGCGACCTCGGGCCGGTCAGCGCCGGCGAGTACGCGGTGTACATCACGAGCAAGGGCTGGACGGGCAACCCGGCCGGGTCGGGGAATCGGCTGTCGCTGCCGTACGGCTACATCGACCCACTGGCCAACATCGACCTGCGGGCGTTCGCGCAGGACACGCTGGGCACGAGCGTGCTGCCCGAGAGCAATCCGCTGTATGCGTCCGTCGCTGCTCAATTGGGCTACGAGCCCGGCACCTTCGACCTGGTGATCCAGGGCAGCAGCCGCAACACCGGCAACGGCGGCTACGCCTACGACCCGAACGACCCCAACCCGCAGACGCGCCTGCTGGACAGCTTCAGCACGGCGGCGTACGCCGGGCGCGACGTGATCGACACCGGCGCGGGCGATGACGTGGTCAACGCCGGTGGCGGCGACGACCTCGTCTTCGCGGGCGCAGACAACGACGTGGTGGCCGGTTACCAGGGCAACGACATCCTCAACGGCGACGCCGGCAATGATCTGCTGTATGGCGACTACCTCGCCCGGCTCAGCACCGCGCTGCTCGACGGCATCACCGGGCTGTCCAAGGGGTCCACGGGGTTGGACGGCAGCGAGCACGGCAACGACATTCTCAACGGCGGCGCCGGCAACGACATGCTGATCGGCGGTGGCGGCTCCGATGTGCTGGACGGCGGCGATGACGACRACGAACTCAACGGCGACGAATACGGCCTGTCCGCGCAATGGTCCGGCAACGACATCMTCGACGGTGGCGCCGGCAACGACAAGCTGATCGGCGGCGCGCTCGACGACGAGCTGCGCGGCGGCATCGGCACCGACGTGCTGTTCGGCGATGGCGAGATCGGCTACGTGCCGGCCGAAGGCCACGGCAACGACCGGCTCGATGGCGGCGCAGGCAACGACCGCCTCTACGGCGGCGGCCGCGACGACGTGCTGGTCGGCGGCACCGGCAACGACCAGCTGATGGGCGACGACACCATCGACAAGGTGCCCGRCACCCTGCATGGCAACGACCAACTCGATGGTGGTGCCGGCGACGACACGCTGGCGGGTGGCGGCGGCAACGACGTGCTCAGCGGCGGCGACGGCAACGACTGGCTGGCCGGCGAAGACGAGGAGGCCACCAACGCGGTCTCCACGCTGACGGGCAACGACATCCTCGACGGCGGGACCGGGGCCGACACGCTGGTCGGCGGCAACGGCGACGACCAGCTGCGTGGCGGCGAAGGCGACGACCTGCTGTTCGGCGGCGCCGGCAACGACACGCTGGACGGCGGCGCGGGCCTGGACGTGATGGCCGGCGGTGCCGGCAACGACACCTACATCCTGCGTGCCGGCGACCTGAACGCCGACGGCACGGTCGCCGAGACGATCGCCGACACGCAAGGCGTCAACAAGCTCGTGATCGCCGACGGCACGGTGGCGGCCACCGGCAAGGGGGCCAACGCGAACGACCTGGTGATCGTGTTCCAGGGTGGCGCCAAGGTGCTGATCGACAACGGCATGCGCGGCAACACGGTGGGGTCCGTCGAGATGCCCGACGGCACCGACATGACGCTCGCGGCGTTCCTGCGCTCGACCCTCGTCGACAGCGTCAACCTCGGCACCGACAGCAACTCGCGCTCGCTGGCCGGCGGCAAGGCGGCCGACACGCTGAGCAGCAGCGATGGCCATGCGCGCCTGGAGGGCGCCGGCGGCAACGACACCTACAGCTGGAACGGCGGCGGCATCACCATCGCGCTGAGCCAGGGCGACGGCGTCGACCAGCTGCACGGCGGCGGGTCGCTGGCCGATGCGGGCGTGTGGCGCGACGCCAATGTGATCGAGTTCGGCGACAACGTCGCACCCGACAGCGTGCGGCTCGAATGGCGCATGCTCGACGGCACGAAGCGGCTCGTCCTGGCCTACGGCGATGGCGAAGACTGTGCGGTCCTCGATTTCAGCGGCAGCAGCTGGTCCAGCGTCTCGGCCTCGTTCGACTCGGTGCGCTTCGCTGACGGCAGTTCGCTGAGCTTCCAGCAGGTCGCCGCCCGCGGTGTGCGCTTCGACGCATCGGCCACCGACAGCAGCGTCGACGGCAGTTTCCTCGACGAGGTGTTGCACGGCAACGCAGCGGCCAACCTGCTGACCGGCGGCGCCGGCAACGACACCTACGTCTTCGGGCGCGGCGACGGTGCGGACCGCATCAATGCCGCTGGACGCGACCTGTCCGAGATCGAGGCGATTCAGTTCGCGGCCGATGTGCTGCCCTCGGACCTGCTCTGGATCCAGCATGGCAACGACCTGATCATCCGCATCCGCGGCACCGCTGACCAGCTGACGGTGACCGGCGCCTTCTCGACCAACCCGATGAGCGAGTACCGTTTCGCGGACGGCTCCGCCTTCACGACCGAGACGCTGCCGATCGACGGCGGCAACGGGCAGGCCACGGCCGGCAACGACACGATCTACACCGGCCCGGGCGCCGATGCGATCGACGCGCTGGACGGCAATGACGTCGTCGAGTCCGGCGCCGGCAACGACAGCGTGCAAGGCGGCCTCGGCGATGACACCCTCTATGGCAACGCCGGCGACGACACGCTGATCGGCGGCGCCGGTGGCGATTTTCTCGATGGCGGTGCCGGCAACGACCGGCTGGAAGACGATGGCGCCCGCAACGCAGGCAACCAGGCTGCGCGCCTGACCGGCGGCGGCGGGCTCGACACCTACCGCATCGTGCGGAACGCCGCTTCGGCGGCGGGCGACCTGCTCGTGGTCGATGCGGGCACCGATGGCGGCGACAACGTGGTTCTCGCCGGCATCGATCCCGCCAACACCCTCGTGCGTCGCTCCGGCAACGACCTGCTGTTGCAGGTGCTGGACGCATCCGGTGCGGTGAGCTTCACCGTGCAGTTGCTCAACCAGACACTCAACCTCGCCGCGCCCCCGGTGCAGCAGGTCAGCTTCGAGGCCGCGCCGGGCGTCATGTGGTCGGCCGCCGACCTCCTCGCCCGCGCCGTCACCGGCACGGCAGGCGCCGATGTGCTCGACGGCTTCGACACCCTCGACGACCTGATCTCCGGCGGTGCAGGCAACGACACGCTGCTCGGCAACGGTGGCAACGACACGCTGGACGGCGGCGCCGGCTACGACGTGCTGAAGGGCGGCGCCGGCAACGACACCTACCTGTTCGGCCCCGGCACGGACGGCGACCGTGTCAGTGATGTCGATGGAAGCAACGCCAACGTGATCCAGGTCGGCGTCGGGTTCTCGGCCGCCGACATCACTCTCGTGCGCACTGGCCAGGACGGCGGTGGAWCCTTTTCTGCCAACGACTCGCTGGTGCTGCTGCACGGCCCGTCGGGCACGCGGTTGTGGGTCGACCAGTTCTTCCAGCCCGGCGGCCAGGGCGTGGCCAGCATCCGTTTCAGCGACGGCAGCAGTTGGGCCTATGCCGACATCGCCGCGCGCGCAGGCGCCAGCATCACCGGCCCGGCCGACACGCAAACGGGCGGCAGCGGCGACGATGTCTTCACGATCGACAACCCCGCCGACGTGATCGTCGAGCAGCCCGGCGGCGGCACCGACACGGCGCGCAGCGCGGTGTCGTACGCCTTGCCCGACAACGTCGAGAACCTGGAGCTCACCGGCTGGCTGGCGGTCTCCGGCGACGGCAATGCGGCGGCCAACGTGCTGCGCGGCAACGCGGCCGACAACACGCTGGACGGCATGGGCGGCGCCGACACCTTGTACGGCGGCGCCGGCAACGACTGGTACCGCGTTCTCGATCGCACGCGTTACGGATCGGTCAATGCGAGCTTCTTCACGGCGGTCACGCCCAACGTCGTCGAACTCGCCGGGCAGGGCACCGACACGCTGCAAAGCAACCTCTTCAGCGTCACGCTGCCCGACCAGGTCGAGAACCTCTACATCGGCTCGCTGATCAAGGCGACCGGCATCACCTACAGCTCGACCGACGTGCTGCGCTACGCGT
>NZ_JBFUGN010000356.1:0-5646 GCF_056402895.1 Rhizobacter sp. P3_B12
GACTTGTCGAGCGCCGACACCGCCTCGTCGAGGATCAGCAGCCGCGGCTGCAGCGCGAGCGCCCGGGCGATGTTGACCCGCTGGCGCTGCCCGCCCGACAGCTCGTGCGGATAGCGTTCGGCGAAGCGCTGCGGCTCGAGCCCGACGCGGGCCAGCAGGTCGCGGGCCCGCTGCACCGCCGGCCGACGGCCGCTGCCGTGCACCTGGGGCCCGAAGGCGATCGAGTCCTCGATCGTCAGCCGCGGGTTCAGCGAGGCATAGCTGTCCTGGAACACCATCTGGACCTGGCGGTGGAACTGCTTCAGCGGCAGCTCGCGGCCACCCACGGTGCGGCCGTCGAACACCACTTCGCCCGCGGTCGGCCGGATCAGCTGCATCAGCAGCCGCGCGGTGGTCGACTTGCCGCAGCCCGACTCGCCCACCACGCCGAGCGTCTCGCCCTTGCGCACCTCGAAGTCGACGCCGTCGACGGCACGCACGCTGCCGCCGCCGCGGCCGAGGAAGCCCTTGGACAGCGGGTAGTGCTTCTGCAGGCCGCGGATGGTCAGCAGTGGCTGCGCCGGCCCGCCGACGTCGTCATGCACCGGGCGAAGGCTCTCGTTCATGCCTTGTTGTCCATCGCGGAGCGCAGGCCGTCGGAAAGCAGGTTGAAGGTGATCGACGTGATGAAGATCATCGCGCCCGGCAAGGCGGCCACCCACGGCTGCACGTAGATCGCCGTGCGCAGCGTGTTGAGCATCAGGCCCCACTCGGGCTCGGGCGGCTTCACGCCCAGGCCGAGGAACGACAGGCCCGAGGCCAGGATCATCGACACCGCGATCAGGCTGGTCGCGTACACGAAGATCGGCCCCAGCACGTTGCCCAGCACGTGCACGCGCACGATCGTGAAGGCGCCGGCGCCCGATGCCCGCGCCGCCTCGACGTAGTCGCGCCCGCGCACCTGCGTCGTGACGCTTTCGGCGACGCGCGCGATCTGCGGGATGAACACGATCGTCAGCGACACCAGCGAATTGAAGACGCCGGCGCCCAGCGTGCCCGACAGCGCGATCGCCAGCAGCACCGACGGGAAGGCGTAGAACACGTCGACGGTGCGCATGATCGCGGCGTTGACGAAGCCGCCCGCATAGCCCGCGACGATGCCGATGGACGCGCCGAACACGAAGGCGCACAGCACCGGCGTGATGCCCATGAAGAGCGACAGCCGCGCGCCGACGACCAGGCGCGACAGCATGTCGCGGCCCAGCTCGTCGCTGCCCAGCGGCAACCCTGGCGTGCCGATGGGCTTGAGCCGCTGGAGCATCGAGGCCTGGTACGGATCGGCCGGCGCGAGCCAGGGCCCGAACAGCGCGAGCCCCAGCCACAGCAGCACGACGATGGCGGCGCCGACGGCCACCGGATCGCGCAGGAAGCGGTGGCCGACCGAGGCCCAGTAGCCGCGCGAACGCCGTGCAGCCGAGGCCACCGGTGACATGACAAGGGTGCTCACGGCCATCCTTTCCTCACTTTCCTCACCCACGCGCGATGCGCGGATCGAGCAGCGTCTGCAGCATGTCGACCAGCAGGTTCAGCAGCACGAAGAACATTGCCAGCACCAGGATCGTGCCCTGCAGCAGCGGCAGGTCGCGCTGGAAGATGGCGGAGTTCAGCAGGAAGCCGGTGCCCGGCCACGAGAACACCGTCTCGATCAGGATCGAGCCGCCGAGCAGGTAGCCCAGCTGCAGGCCCATCACCGCCAGCGCGGTGGGCGCCGCGTTCTTCACGACGTGCCGGAAGATGCCGAAGCCCGTCAGGCCCTTGGCGCGCAGCCCGACGACGAACTCCTGGTCGAGCAGCTCCGAGACCAGCGCCCGCACCGTGCGCGCGATGATGCCCATCGGGATCACCGACATCGTCAGCGCCGGCAGCAGCAGGTACTGCAGGTGCGCCCCGTCCCAGGCCCAGTCGTCGGAACCGCTGGGTCCGGCACCGGTGGCGGGCAGCCACATCAGCTGCGACGAGAACACGATCACCAGGACCATGCCCAGCCAGTAGTGCGGCACGCTGACGCCCAGCACCGACAGCATCGAGGCCAGCCGGTCGATGAACGAGCGGCGGAAGTAGCCGGCCACGAAGCCGAACAGGCAGCCCAGCGCGAAGCCGATCAGCGTGGCCACCACCGCCAGCCGCAGCGTGTTGATCACGGCCTTGAGCACTTCGCCGACCACCGGCCGGTTGGTCGCGATCGACACGCCCAGGTCGCCGTGCAGGGCCCGCCACAGCCAGGCGACGAACTGCTCGGGGTAGCTGCGGTCGAAACCGTACAACTGCCTCAGCTGCGCCTGCAGCTCGGCCGACGCATCCGGCGGCAGGATGGACACCAGCGGATCGCCCGGCGCCAGGTGCACCAGCGCAAAGCACACCAGCGCGACGCCGAGCATGATGGGCAGCGCAAGCACGATGCGCCGGGCCAGGTGGGCAAGCATGCTCAGTCCATCGTCATCGTCGCGATGTCGATGAACCAGCTCTTCGGCTGCACGACGTTCTTCACCTTGGGCGACATCGCGCGCGGGCCGACGTCGTGCGCGATCCAGACGAAGGGCGCGTCATCGACGATGTGGGCGTGCAGCCTGGCCAGCGCCGCGTTGCGCGCCGTGTCGTCGAAGGCGGTGCGGGCATCGGCCACCAGCTTGTCGACCTCGGCATTGCCGTAGTAGCCCCAGTTGTTGGACACCGGCGGGAAGGTCTTGGTGCTGACGAAGCGCACCATCGCGAAGAACGGGTCCATCGCCGCGAAGCTCACGTTGACGGCGCTGGCGCCGTTGGCCGACGGGTCCTTCGCGCCCTTGCGCCAGTTGGTGAACAGCGTGTTCCACTCGATCACGTCGAACTGCACGTCGAACCAGCACGCCTTCAGCGACTGCTGCACGAACTCGTTCATCGGCAGCGGCTGCATCTGGCCCGAGCCCGAGGCCGAGATCTGCACCTTGACCTTCAACGGCCTGGCGGCCGAGTGGCCGGCCTGGGCCATCAAGGCCTGGCCCGCCTTGACGTCGTAGCGGATGTCGAACGCCGGGTTGCCCCACCACGGGTGGCCCGGCGGCACCGTGCCCTTGGGCTCGGCCATCATGCCGCCCAGCAGCTGCTTGAGGCCGCCGCGGTCGACGCACAGGTTGGCGGCCTGGCGCACGCGCTTGTCGAGCCAGGGCGAGCCTTCGGCGAACGACAGCTGCCACGGCCAGACGTGCGGCTGCGCGTTCGAGTAGATCTTGAAGCCGCGCTGCTGGATCTGCGGCATCGCATCGGGCGAGGGCGCTTCGATCCAGTCGACCTGGCCGCCCAGCAGCGCGGCGGTGCGCGCATTCGCCTCGGGCATCGGGATCAGCACCACCTTGTCGATCTTCGGCGTGCGCTTCGCATCCCAGTAGGCCTTGTTGGCGGCCAGCTCCAGCCGCTCGCGCGAGACGAAGCGCGTGACCTTGAACGGGCCGGACCCCGCAGGATCGGCGGCAAAGGCCGTCCAGGCCTGTTTGGCGCGCTCGGCGGCATCGGTGGTGGCGGCAGGCACCGCCTTGAGCTTGGCGTCCCAGTGCGCGGGCGAGGCCATGAAGAGGTTGGTCAGGTTGATCGGCAGGAAGGAATCGGGCTCGCTGGTGGTGAGCTCCACCGTCAGCTCGTCGATCTTCCTCGCGCTGCGCAGCGTGGGCATGCGCGAGGCGGTCACGCCGACCTGGCTGGCATCGAACTGAGGCGCCGACTTGTCGAGCACCTTGTTGACGTTCCACACCACCGCATCGGCATTGAACGCCGAGCCGTCGTGGAACTTGACGCCGGGACGCAGCTTGAACACCCACTTCGTCCTGTCCTTGGCATCGACCGCCCAGGACGTGGCCAGCGCCGGGATCAGCACGCTGGGGGCGTCGGCCTTCGACAGGTCCCATTGCGTGAGCGAGTCGTAGATCGGGATGCCGGTGAAGCGGTTGCCTTCGAAGCCCTGGTCGGGCTGCCCCAGCGTGCGCGGGATGTCGGCCGCCGTCATCGCGATGCGAAGCACCTTCTCCTGCGCCATGGCGGCCGTGCCGCACAGCAGCGAGAAAGCCATCGCGGGCACGACCATGCGATTGCGCAGGCGCRAAGACAACAACGGGTTCGGGCTCATCGGGTCACCATCCGGGTGGGGTTGAAGGGGTTCACGGGCTCGACACCGGATATGCAAGCGCTGTGCCAAACAGCTTGTCATGTATCGATAATCGATATTGCAAGACTCGTTTTCGATATCTAGCGACTGTTTGTCCATATCATTGGCTCGAAACTTGCTGTCCGCCAGGCGCTGCCGTTCAACCTTCCACCTGCACCTCACCCCGTGAACAACACCCTTTCCGCACCCGCCGCGCTCCAGGTCGATGGAGCGCGCCTGTGGCAATCGCTGATGGACCTGGCGCGCATCGGCGCGACGCCCAAGGGCGGCGTGCGCCGCATCGCGCTGACCGACGAGGACCGCCACGGCCGCGATCTCGTGCTGCACTGGTTCCACGAGGCCGGCATGGCGGTGCGCATCGACGAGGTGGGCAACGTGTTCGCACGGCGCGCCGGCACCGACCCCGCCGCGCGCGCGGTGGCCACGGGCAGCCACATCGACACCCAGCCCTCGGGCGGCAAGTTCGATGGCAACTTCGGCGTGCTCGCGGGCCTCGAAGTGGTGCGCACCCTGAACGATCACGGCATCCGCACGCGCGCACCGATCGAGGTCGCGTTCTGGACCAACGAGGAGGGCACCCGGTTCACGCCGGTGATGATGGGCTCGGGTGCGTTCGCCGGCGTGTTCGACACAGCGCGCATCCTGGGCGAGCGGGACCTGGCCGGGCTGGCGGTGGGCGACGAGCTCGAGCGCATCGGCTACCGCGGCACGCAGGCCTGCGGCGAGGTCCCGGGCGGCATGTTCGCGGCCTACTTCGAGGCGCACATCGAACAGGGGCCGGTGCTCGAAGCGCAGGGCCTGCCGATCGGCGTGGTGCAGGGCGCGCTCGGCCAGCAGTGGTACGACGTGACGGTGACCGGCATGGACGCGCACGCCGGCCCCACGCCGATGGGCCTGCGGCACGATGCGATGCTGGGCACGGCGCGCATGGTCGAGGCGGTCAACCGCATTGCGCTGGCGGAGGCGCCCGACGGCCGCGGCACGGTGGGCTTCGTCCAGGTGACGCCCAATTCACGCAACGTGGTGCCCGGCGAGGTGCGCTTCTCGGTGGACTTTCGCCACGCGCGGCAGACGGGCCTGGACCGCATGGACGCCGCGATGCGGCGCGAGTTCGCGGCCATCGCCGATGCCGGCCGGCTGCAGGTGGCGATTGCGCAGGTGGTGAAGTTCGACCCCTGCGCGTTCGACGCGGCCTGCGTGGGCAGCGTGCGCCGGGCCGCCGAGGCGCTCGGCCTGCCCTGCATGGACATCGTCAGCGGCGCCGGCCACGATGCCGTCTACGTGGCCCGGGTGGCCCCCACCGGCATGATCTTCGTGCCCTGCAAGGACGGCATCAGCCACAACGAGATCGAGGACGCACTGCCCGAGCACATCGCGGCAGGCGCCAACGTGCTGCTGCACGCGATGCTCGACAGGGCGACGTGATCAGCCGACGCCGGGCCGCCCCAAGTCGGCTGAGCGCCCCCTCGGGG
>NZ_JBFUGN010000357.1:0-5641 GCF_056402895.1 Rhizobacter sp. P3_B12
GGGCGCCGACGGCGTGCAGTGCGCCGACGAGCGCGGCAACGTGCATGCGCCGGCGCCGCGCACGCAGGCAGTCGACACCACCGGTGCCGGCGACACCTTCATCGGCGCGTTCGCCGCCGCGCGCTGCGCCGGCGTGGCCTTGCACGCGGCGATCGCGCATGCGCAACGGGCCGCGGCGTTCAGCGTCGCGCGGCCCGGCACGATCGACGCGATGCCGTTCGCGCGCGACCTGCAACCCACGGTCGAGGCGTCGTGAAGAAGACGCCGCTGCTGCACCGGGACCTGTCGCAGCTGGTCGCGCGGCTGGGCCATGGCGACCTGGTCGTGATTGCCGATGCCGGGCTGCCGGTGCCGGCGGGCACGCCATGCATCGACCTCGCGCTGACGCGTGGCGTGCCGTCGTTCGACCAGGTGCTGCAGGTGCTGCTGAGCGAGATGCAGGTGGAGCGCGCCGCGCTGGCCGACGAGGCGCTGCAGCGCAGCCCCGCGTTCGTCGCGCTGGCCGGCGAGCGCCTGCAGGGCGTGCCGGTCGAGCACGTGCCGCACGACGAGCTGAAGCGGCGCAGCGCCTCGGCGCGCGCGATCGTGCGCAGCGGCGAGTTCACGCCGTACGCCAACCTGCTGCTGTACGCCGGCGTCGTGTTCTGAGCC
Organism: Rhizobacter sp. P3_B12; assembly: GCF_056402895.1. Lineage (NCBI taxonomy): Bacteria > Pseudomonadati > Pseudomonadota > Betaproteobacteria > Burkholderiales > Sphaerotilaceae > Rhizobacter > Rhizobacter sp. P3_B12. The sequence goes on from NZ_JBFUGN010000357.1 coordinate 652, forward strand.
GTGCCTTGCGAGCTCGGCAACGGGGATTGATCAGCGTGTGGCCGGCAGCGGCACCGCCCCGGCCATCGCGCGGTGCCCGGCGTCGCCCGGGTGCAGGTGGTCGCCGGAGTCGAAGGCTGGCCGCAGGCGCGACGGCTGCGCCGGGTCGCGCAGCAGCGCATCGAAATCGATCACCGCATCGAACTCGCCGCTGTCGCGGATCCATGCATTGAGYTGCCGGCGCAGCGCGTCCTTGTGCGGCTGGAAGTAGTCGGCGAGCGGCGTGCCGGCGAGGGCGCCTTCGAACGGCGTCAGCGTGGYACCGAGCACGCGCACGCCGCGCAGGTGCGCACGGGCGATCAGCTGGCGGTAGCCGGCGACCAGCTCCGCGAGCTCGGGCGGCCGGCGTTGCGGGTCGAAGGCGGTGCCGGGCCACGCGATGTCGTTGATGCCGATCAGCACGATCACGCTGCGCAGCTGCGGTTGCGCCAGCACGTCGCGATCGAAGCGTGCGAGCGCGCTCGGCCCCATCCCGTCCGACAGCAGCCGGCCACCCGAGATGCCGGCGTTCAGCACCGCGATGCGCTGCGGCGCGAGTCGCGCGGCGAGGAAGTCGGGCCAGCGCGTGTCGGCGTCCATCGTCGCGCCGTTGCCGTCGGTGATCGAGTCGCCGATCACGACGACACTGCCGCGTGGCGCGTCGGCCTCGACCGCGACGCCGCTGAGGAAGATCCGCGCCGTCAGGCCCGGTGTCGGCGGCAGCTGGGCGGCGCCCACCTGGTTGCCGGGCGCGAGCGAGGCGGTTTGCCGTCCATCCCAGTGGAAGGTCTGCGTGGATGTCGGCTTCGGCAGGTACAGGCTGACGGCCAATGACGCGAGCGCTGCGACCTCGAGTTCCACCGGGTCGCTGAGCACCGGCGCGCCCGGCGGCACGACGACACCGGCCTGTCCGCCGAAGGTCACCGCGCGGCCACGCCCGGGGGCCGATGCCGGCGCCACCTGCGCCGCGCCGATCACCAGTGGCTCGCGGCCGTACTCGTTCGACAGCTGCAACCGCACGCGCCGCCCGCCGAGGCTCAGCCGCACGACCTGGCGCAGCGTCTGGTCGTCGATCGTCGATGGCGTGCCGGTGGGCAGCGCGAACTCCGCGCCCCAGCTTGCTTCGGGGCTGGCGGTCCAGCTCTGGATCCAGGTGCCGGCGTGCGCAGGCATCGCGGCCAGGCAGGCGAGGGCGCAGACGGACATGAGGGTCGTGGCGAGGCCGTGCCACGGCGTGCGGCATGTGGTCATGGTGTGGCTCCGATCAGGCGTTGGCGGAGGCGATCGCGGCCGGCGTGCGGTCCAGCGCCATCGCGAGCGCCGCGATCGCGAGGCCGGCCAGCGGCAGCAGCGCGGCCACCCACGCGAGCGAGCCGAGTCCCGGCCCGTTCGCGATCACCGCACCGCCCAGCCACGCGCCGAAGGCATTGCCGAGGTTGAACGCCGCGATGTTGAAGCTCGATGCGAGGCTCTGCCCGGCCCCCTGGGCCTTGTCCAGCACCCACATCTGCAGCGGCGCAACGGTCGCGAACGACGCCGCCCCGAGCAGGCCGACGAACAGCACCGCGGCCACCTGGCTGTGCAGCGCCCAGCCGGTCAGCGCGAGCACGATCGCGAGCACCGCCAGCGAGCCCAGCACCGTGCCGGCGAGGTGCCGGTCGGCGAGCTTGCCGCCGGCCAGGTTGCCGATCACCAGCCCGCCGCCGAACACCAGCAGGATCGGCGACACCGCCGCGGCGCTGAAGCCGGCGATCTGCGTCAGCAGCGGCGCGATGTAGGTGAACAGCGCGAACAGCCCCGCGAAGCCGAGCACCGTGGTCGCGAAACCGAGCAGCACCGGGCGGCGCAGCAGCGCGTCGAGGTCGGCACGCAGCGACCTGCCTTCATGGCTTGCCGGTTGGGTCGGCACGAACAGCGCCAGTGCCGCCATCGCCAGCAACCCGACCGCGCTGACGGCCCAGAAGGTGGCGCGCCAGCCGAAGTGCTGGCCGAGCCAGGTGCCGAACGGCACGCCGAGGATGTTGGCGACGGTGAGGCCGGTGAACATGATCGCGATCGCCGAGGCGCGCTGCTGCGGCGGCACCAGGCCGGTCGCGACGACCGAGCCGACGCCGAAGAAGCTGCCGTGCGCCAGCGCCGTCAGCACGCGGGCCGCCATCAGCAACTCGTAGGTCGGTGCCAGCGCACAGCTCAGGTTGCCGAGCGTGAAGACCGCCATCAGCGCCAGCAGCAGCGTCTTGCGCGGCCAGTGCTGCGTGAGCGCCGTCAGCAGCGGTGCGCCGACGACGACGCCCAGCGCGTAACCGGAGATCAGCAGCCCGCTCGCCGACACCGAGACGCCGAGATCGGTGCCCACGTCGAGCAGCAGGCCCATGATCACGAACTCGGTGACGCCGATGCCGAAGGCGCCGACGGTCAGCGCATACAGCGCCAGCTTGGTGTTCTTCATGACTGTGAATTCAGATGCCGTTGAGTCGGGAATGATGAGTTCAAACGGCGTTGTGAACTAGACTGCCCGCTGGAAAAACACTTGTGAACCCAGTTCATCAGCGAGGGACGGCATGGCACGACTGGATGTGAACCGCTCGGGCGAGATGGAGGTGTTCGTGCGGGTCGTCGAGCTGGGCGGTTTCTCGGCGGCGGCGCGGGCGTTCCGGATGACGCCGTCGGCGGTCAGCAAGCTGGTCGGGCGGCTGGAGGCGCGGCTCGCAGTGCGGTTGCTCAGCCGCTCGACGCGGCAGGTGCAGCTGACGCCCGAGGGCTGCGTGTTCTACGAGCGGGCGGTGCGCGTGCTGGCCGACCTCGAGGAAGCCGAGCGCGGCGCCGCCACCAACGATGCACCGCGCGGCCGGCTGAGCGTGAACGTCAACGTGCCGTTCGGCGAGCATTTCCTGTTGCCGCTGGTGCCGGCCTTCCTGGCGCAGCACCCGGAGGTCACGCTCGACCTGGTGCTGACCGACGAGGTGATCGACCTGCTGGAGCGCCGCACCGATGTGGCGGTGCGGGCCGGGCCGCTGAAGAGCTCGCAACTGCTGGCGCGCAAGCTGGGCGAGACACGCAAGCTGATCGTCGGCTCGCCGGCCTACCTGCAGCAGCGCGGCACGCCGATGACGCCGGCCGATCTCGCGTCGCACAACCGATTGGGCTTCACGTATGCCCGCGCGCTGGAGGGCTGGCCGCTGCTGGACGACGGCAAGGTCGTGCAGGTGGCGCTGAACGGCAACGCGCGCGTCAGCGACGGCGAATCGCTGCGCCGGCTCGCAGTGGCGGGGCTCGGGCTGGTGCGCTTGGCCGCCTTCCAGGTGCGCGACGACATCGCCGCCGGGCGGCTGGTCGCGGTGCTGGAGGACTTCAACCCCGGCGACCTGGAAGAGTTCCACGCGGTGTTCGTCGGCCAGGGCGGGCACCTGCCGTCGCGGGTGCGGGCGTTGCTGGATTTCCTCGTGGAGAACGTGCGGTTCGGCTAGATGAGTGCCTGCTGCGAAGGGATACTCGCTACCATGGTTCGCGTTGCGACAAGGAGCTGATATGGGACCCCTGGAACGCATTACACAGCGACCGGACGTGATGGGTGGCAAGGCCTGCATTCGTGGCATGCGCGTCACCGTCGGGATGGTGGTCGGTCAGGTCGGTGCCGGGCACAGCGTCGACGACATCCTGGCCGACTACCCCTATCTGGAGCGAGAAGACATCCTGCAGGCGTTGCGCTATGCCGCCTGGCGCGCCGATGAGCGCGAAGTCGAGCTGGTCGGCATGTGACAGAGGATGCGGCTTCTCATCGACATGAACCTGTCGCCCCGATGGGTCGGCGTCCTCAAAGAGGCCGGCATCGAGGCCTCTCACTGGTCAACGCTCGGCGCTCCCGATGCGCCTGACCCGGTGATCATGGCGTATGCGGCGGAACACGACTGTGTGGTGCTGACGCACGACCTGGATTTCGGCGCCATGCTGGCAGCGACCCAAGGCGACAAGCCGAGCGTCGTGCAGATCCGTGCCGAGGACGTGAACCCGAATGCCATCGGCGCTCACGTTGTTGCCGCACTGCGCCAGATGACGGCCGAGCTGGCGGCAGGCGCGCTGCTGACGATCGACACGAAGCGCACTTGCTTGCGCCTGTTGCCGCTGCAAGTGAATCGGTGACCGGCTCACGCCCGGCGCCAGGTGTTCCATCCTGCCTAGAATGCCCAGCCTGATCCGGCGTGTCCGCCGGCGCGAGGAATGGATTCATGCAGCAGCTCTCAGGCATCTGGGTTCCCGTCATCACGCCGTTCGCGGCGGATGGGCGCGTCGACCATGAACGGCTCGCCGCGCTGGTCAAAGACCTGGTGGCCGACGGCATCCACGGGCTGGTCGCCTGCGGCACCACCGGCGAGGCCGCGACACTCGACGAGGCCGAGCAGGCCGCCGTGCTGGGCACGGTGCTGTCGGCGGCCGGTGGCCGGCCGGTGCTGATGGGCGTGAGCGGCATCGCGCCGCGCGAGGTGGTGGCGGCGTGCCGGCGGTTTGGTGAGCAGGCGGTCGCAGGCTTCCTGGTGCCGCCGCCGTCGTATGTGCGGCCATCGCAGCAAGGCATCGTCGATTTCTACCGCGAGGTTGCGGCCGCCGCGGCACCGCGCGCGATCGTCGTCTACGACATCCCGTACCGCACCGGCGTCGAGCTGAGCCTCGCGACGCTGCGCACGCTGGCCGCGATCCCCGGCGTGGCAGGCCTGAAGGACTGCGGCGGCGACGCCCGCAAGACACAGGCGCTGATCGCCGACGGCCGCCTCGCGGTGCTGGCCGGCGAGGACCACCAGATCTTCACGACGCTGTGCCAGGGCGGGCAGGGCGCCATCGCGGCCAGTGCGCACCTGCATGCGAGGCGCTTCGTCGAGCTGTTCGACGCGCTGCAGGCGGGCGACCTGCCGCGCGCACGCCGGTTGCACCACGCGCTCGCGCCGATGGTGGCAGCGCTGTTCGCCGAGCCGAACCC
>NZ_JBFUGN010000358.1:0-5633 GCF_056402895.1 Rhizobacter sp. P3_B12
GCTTCGTGCTGCGCCACCGCAGCGCGGTCGGCGCGGCGCTGCTGGCCAACCTGGCGCTCGCGGCCGGCCTCGCGCTGATGGTGCACGAGACGCAGCGCGCGCAGCACCAGCGCGCCCGCGCCGAGCAGCATTTCGCGAGCGTGCGCTCGCTCGGCCGGGTGCTGATCTTCGACGTGCACGACGCGATCCAGAACCTGCCCGGCGCGACGCCGGCGCGCAAGCTGGTGGTCGAGCATGCGTTGTCCTATCTGAACGACCTCAGCGAGGATCCGTCCACCGATCCGGCGGAGGACACCGGGCTGCGCACCGAGATCGCGGCCGGCTACCGCAAGGTCGGCGACATCCAGGGCCAGCCGTTCGGCGCCAACCTCGGCGACCCCGAAGGTGCGCGCCGCAGCTACCTGCGGGCGCGCGAGCTGCTGACCGCCGTGCTGGCCGCGGCCGCGCCGGGCGACGCGCGCGATGCCGCGCAGCGCGAGCTGGTGGTGGTGCACAAGCGGCTGGGCGCGCTGTCGGATTCGCTGGGCGAGCTGGCGCAGGCCGATGCGATGCTGCGCGCCGGCATCGCGCTCGCGCAGGGGCTGGTCGATGCGCACCCGGGGGATGCCAGCTTCGCGTCGCTGCTGGCGGCGATGCACGGGCAGCTGAGCCAGCTGAAGTTCTACGCCGGCGACTTCCCGGCCTACCTGCAGGCCGCCGACCTCGAGTTCCGCGCGCTCAGCGAGATCGTGCGGCGCCGGCCCGACGACGCCGAGGCGGTGATGAGCCTGTCGGTGTGGCACGACCTGCGCGGCCAGTACCTCGCGCAGCGCGACGACAGCCTGGCGAGCGGCCGGCTGGCCCTGCAATCGTTCGAGGCCTCGATGCGGCTGAAGCAGCAGCTGCTCGACCGCGAGCCGCGCAACGGCAGCTACATGCGCTACGCGGCGAGCGAGCACCTGAACCTGGGTGTCACGCTGCTGCGCGTGAACCAGCCGGCGCAGGCGATCGCGGCGTACCGGCAGGGCACCGCCTTGCTGGCCGAGCTGTCGCGGCTGGATCCGGACAACATGGACGCCCGCCAGGCGCTGGCGCTGGCCAGCAACAACCTGAGCGGCGCGCTGTACCGGGGTGGCGACCTGCCCGGCAGCGCCCGGGCGGCGCGCGAGTCGATCGCGGTGTTCGAGTCGCTGTCGGAAGGGGCGCGCGCCGATGTCGCGGCGCTGCGCATCCAGGGCCGCAGCCACTTCMAACTGGGCCGCGCGCTCGCGCGCAGCGCGCCGCGCGAGAGCTGCGAGCACTACCGGCGCTCGCTGGCGATCCTGGTCGACCTGCAGGCCCGCGTCGGCCTGGCGCCGGGGCAGCTCGACCCGGCCGAAGTTCGGTCCGCGCTGGCGCGCTGCCGCAGCTGAGCGTCACTCCCCGTTCGGGCTGAGCCTGTCGAAACCCTCGCGTCATGCGAGCAGGCCCTTCGACAAGCTCAGGGCGAACGGGGTGGGGCACCGCGCGTGCGGGAGCCCGCACGTCCGCGACGGAGCAGTGCGAACTGCTGCACTTCCACGACCTCCGCATCCACACCCGCGCCTCACACCCATCCACGCGATTCACAAATCAAATCAAAGGCTTGGCCTCACCGCCACGACAGCGCAACGACGCTGGCATGCCTCTCGCGATAAGCCATGTGGCCTGACCCACGGAGCGAGACGCCATGGCAGAGACGAAGAAAGACCGCAGCCTGCAGGAAGTGAAGATCTTCGCGCGGGAGAACACGATCTGGGGCATCCCCAGCAAGCAGTTCATCGGCGCCGCGGTGCTGACGGTCGCGATGCTCACGCAGATCCCGTTCGTCTTCGCGTTCGCGATGGGCGGCCTGCTGTTCGGCGTGCTGTTCGCGATCTACAACGACGACCCGCGCGCGCTGCTGGCCTGGCAGCGCTCGGTGGGCCGCCCGGTCCGCTGGTCGGCCTGTGCGCGCAACCCGCGACGCGTCGTCATCGTTCCCTTCCACAAGTGACAACCACAGGAGTGCCTTCCATGCGTGTTCAATCCCTCGCGCGGCATCTTGCCGCCCCGCTGTCCGGCTTGCTGCTGTCGCTGCTCAGCGCATCCGCCCATGCCCAGGCCACCGCCGCCAACTTCGACAGCCTGCGCACCTTCCTGCAGGCGTTCGCGAACTTCATGACCGGCCCGTTCGGCAAGGCGGTGGTCGTGGTCTCGATCGTCGCGGCCTTCTGCACCTGGGTGTTCGCGCCGAAGGACGGCATCTTCGGCCCGGTGCTGCGGGTGGTGGTCGCCGGCATCGCGATCATGAACGCCGCACTGTGGATCGCACAGTTCGGCGGCGCCGGCAACATCACGCTGTAACCCGCACGGACGCGACCGGCCATGGGTGCCAGGGACAAGATCGGCTCGGTGCTGGACCTGCACACCGCCTACGGTGTGTACAACGGCTTCGTGCTCACCAAGACCGGCTCGCTGATCGGGGCGATCGAGCTCTCGGGGCGCGACCCCGACGGCATGGCCGCCATCGACCACCAGGGCATGACGCACATCGCCCGCGTGATCTACGGCGCGCTGCCGAAGGCGGTCGCGGTCACGCAGTACTTCGCGCACTTCGAGGGCGCCAAGGTCTCGTTGCTGCGCCGCGAGCACCCGATCAGCGACCTGATGTCGAGGCAGCGCGAAGCCTTCCTGAACGGCCGCGACCTGTGCAACTCTCGCCTGGTGCACTACTTCGAGGTGCAGGCCGGCGAGAACTCCAACAAGCTCGACGTCGCCAGCCTCGTCAAGCACCTCGCGATGTCGCCGGTCAGCAGCGCGAGCCGCCGCATGGTGAAGCAGACGCTCGGCAAGGACGGCGCGCTGCTCTACCTCGCCGAGCAGCTGGAGCGCCAGTCGTGGATGCTGAAGGACGCGCTCGCGGTGCTGGTGGCCAAGTGGTCCGGGATCATGGGCGTCGAGCAGCTCGGCATCGACGAGCTGTGGGCGCACATGCGCTTCCTCGCGACGCTGCAGCCGCGCCGCCTCGACACCGCGCGCCACGAGACGCCGCCCGAGAGCAACTGGGACCACTTCCTGTCGAGCGGCGACGTGCGCCACCTGCGCGTGCACAACATGGACGTGCTGAAGATCGACGACGCCGAGCACCAGTACGTGAAGATCGGCGCGGTCAGCCGCCTCGGCAGCCCGGTGCGCGAGGGGCTGTGGGGCCATGGCGACGACTCGCCGGCGCGGCTGCGCGGCAACTACCTGCTGATGCACCGCTTCACGCCGTTCAGCGAGTTCAAGCGCTCGATGCTGTTCCGCAACAAGCAGACCGAGCTGGAGCGCAGCGCGATCAGCCCGTGGGACGTGCTGCAGGGCCGCGAGCGCTCGCTGTACGAGAAGCAGGCGACGATGAAGCCGGTGATCGCCGACAAGATCGCCGAGCTCGGCGAGGCCGAGGCGCTGGACGAGACCTGGGGCCAGGGCCACAGCTTCGTCGCCGCCTTCCATCCCGATCCGGTGCAGCTGCGCGAGACCGTGCTGTCGCTCGACCGCGCCTGCTCCAACGTCGGCCTCTCGCTGGTGTGGGAGGGCGTCGACCTGCCCTACGCGTACCAGACCCTGCAGCCCGGCGGCCAGCACAAGAGCATGCGCGACATGGTGCTCAACGGCACGCAGAGCGCCGCCGCCGCGCTGCTGTACCAGAGCGCGCTCGGCCAGCCCTGCGTCGAGGACCTGGGCGGCGAGGAGGCGCAGTACGTGCTGGAGAGCCGCGACGGCCGGCCGTTCTTCTTCAGCAACTTCATCGGCGGGCGCGCGATGCTGGTCGGGATCGGGCCGATCCGCAGCGGCAAGACCTTCCTGAAGAACACGCTGGCGACGCACTTCCTGAAGTACGGCGGCGTGATCCGCGCGATCGACATCGACCCCGGCACCGAGACGCTGGCGCAGGCCTTCGGCGACGACGGCGGCATCTTCCGCGTCACCGCCGACGGCCGCCACGGGCTGAACCCCTTCGTCAACTACCAGGGCCCGCACGACATCGGCTTCGTCGTGCACATGACCGAGCTGCTGGTGGAGATGATGCGGGCCAACGACGACCCGCTGCTGCAGCAGCTTGCGCACAACGAGCAGGAGTACCTGGACGGCGCGATCCGCAAGACACTGCTGCTGCCGACCTCGATGCGCACGCTCGATTCGCTGGTGGCCCACATGCCGATGCAGCTGGCGCAGAAGTTCACCCGCTGGACGCGCGGCACCGACCCGCAGATGGCCGGCCGCTACGCGCCGCTGTTCGGCGCCACCGTCGACTCGGCCGGCGGGCTGGACAAGCGCGTCGGCGTCTACAACCTGCAGGCGGTGCGCGACGACGAGAACGCGATGCGCCCGCTGCTGCTGGAGCTGTTCTACCGCATCACYCGCACCTTCGAGGATCCGGCCAAGCGCGGCGTGCCGAAGGAGCTGCACGTCGACGAATGCCACCACGCGCTGCGCCTGAAGTCGTTCGCCGAGTACCTGGTGGCCAAGGTGCGCACCTGGGGCAAGTGGGGCGCCGGCGTGCAGCTGTGGACGCAGTCGCCCGAGGAGCTGCTGCGCAGCGACAGCTGGGCCGCGGTGCGCAGCGCGGCCAGCACCTTCATCTTCATGTCCGACCCGAAGATGGATGACGCGCTGTACCGCGAGACCTTCCCGTTCCTGCAGGCGGGCGAGTGCGAGGCGATCCGCTCGCTGGTGCCCAAGCGCCAGGCCTTCCTGGTGCAGCAGGAGCTGGGCGTCGCGAAGATCATCAACCTGGTGGTGGAGCCCGAGCAGTACGTGATGAACACCTCGCACCCGCGCGAGGCGGCGATCCGCACCGCGCTGATCGAGGAGCACGGCTACCAGCGCGGCATGCAGCTGACGCTCGCCCGCTTCAAAGAGGAAGGCATCCTGTGATCGCGCCTCGCCTGCTGTTCGTCGCGGCGCTGCTCGGCTGCTGTGCGTGGGCACGTGCCGCCGGCGATCCGGAGATCGACGAGCTGGTGCGCGAGATCGAGCGCCTGCCGCCGCAGGCCTTCGAACAGGATCCGCAGGGCTGGCAGGAGGTGCTGGAGCTGCTGGAGAACTACGCCGCGTCGCAGGCGAGTACCGCGAAAGCCGCACCGCGGCGTGCCACCGCCGCAACCGGCGCGCCGGGCATGACGGCCGGGCAGCAGCGCGATGCGTTCGGCCAGTTGCTGGGCGGCGTGCGCGAGCTGCCGGTCAACGACCTGGCGAGCCTGATGGTGTCGGCCGGGCTGGCCCAGGTCGACCCGCCGCGCGGCCCGAACGAGGCGATCGACCCGCGCGCCGCGGTGCAGCTGATGCGCTGGGCCGAGTCGGCGCGCAACGTGCCGGCCGGTGCGCCGTCGTTCGGCGTGCTGCCGCTGTTCCAGCCCGACACCTTGCGGCTGCTCGCGCGCCGCGTCGAGCTCGCGAACGCCGGGCAGCCGCGCGCCGCCGCGCTGAACGACACGATGCAGGCCAGCATCGCGACGCTGAGCCGGCGTGCCGATGAGGAAAGCCGCACGCTGCTCGACCTGCGGCGTGCCGGCCAGGCCAGTGGGCAGCGCCTGGGCGCGCTCGACGGGCTGATGCAGGCGGCCACCGCCGCACCGCTCGCCGACCCCGCCGCCGAATCGGCCCAGCTC
>NZ_JBFUGN010000359.1:0-5630 GCF_056402895.1 Rhizobacter sp. P3_B12
CGTGTGAAGGACGGCGGCACGTTCAAGGGCGGCATCCACAGCTACGGCCAGTTCCGTGAGCACCTGCGGCGGGTCCTTGTCGGCAGTGGTGGCGCCCTGGTGACCAGCATGATCGACTACTACGCGTTGCCAACGGATTTCCCCGGGATGTCGGACCGCCCCGCCCATGGCACGCCGAGGCAGCGTGTCCAGCACGTCGAGCGCGCCTTGCAGGTCGACGTCGGGCAGCCCAATTTCCTTCCCTTCATTGCGCTTCACGAATTTGAAGCGTGGCTGTTCTCCGATCCGCAGACCGTTCCCTCGGTGTTGGCGCAACCACGGCAATCGGCGGCCTTTGCTTCCATCGCCAATGCCCACGCGCCGGAAGACATCAACGAGAAGCCGGAGACGGCACCATCCAGGCGGCTGCTCGATCTGTTTCCGGGCTATCGGAAGGCCCTGCACGGACCGCCAGCTGCGCAGCGCATCGGCCTGCCGACCATCCGCGCGCGGTGCCCCCACTTCGACCACTGGCTGAGCCGGGTCGAGGCCCACGCAGCCGCTTGACCCGTTGCAGCGCCGTCAGGTCGCCAGCACCCGCCGCACCAGCCGCAGCAGTTCCTCCATCGTGTTCTGCTTGCGCATCAGGCTGCGGACGCCCGCATCGGCGGCCTGGGCCTGCAGTTCCTCGGTGATGTAGCCCGAGCTGATCACCACCGGCAGGTCGGCGCGGATGTCGCGCAGCGCCAGCGCCACGTCGAGGCCGGAGTAGCCCGGCATGTTGAAGTCGGTGATCACGAGGTCGAAGGCCAGCGGCCGCACGGCGACCGCCGCGACCGCCTCGTGCCCATCGCGGAACGCAGTGACCCGGTAGCCAGCCTGCAGCAGCAGCCGCTCCACCATCAGCACGATCACCTCGTCGTCGTCGACGTAGGCCACGTGCTGGYCGGCGCCTTGCAGCGCCCCGGGCGCGGTGACCGGCAGCGCTTCCTCGACCGGCTCCGCTTCGGCGGCCGGCAGGTAGAGGTGCATCGTCGTGCCGAGCCCGGGCGCGCTGTCGACGCGGATCGCGCCGTGGTGCGCCGCGACGATGCCGTGCACCACCGACAGCCCGAGCCCGGTGCCCTGCCCGGTCGGCTTGGTCGTGAAGAACGGCTCGAAGATGCGCGCCTGCGTGGCCGCGTCCATCCCGACGCCCTGGTCCTGCACCCACAGGTGGGCATGGTGCCCGGCGGCCAGTGGYGGCGTGGTGCCCATGGCGCGCTCGTCGCCCGGCACCACCTCGTACGCCGCCAGCCCGACCTCGATGCGCCCCGGCCGCCCCTGCAGCGCATGCCAGGCGTTGGTGCACAGGTTCATCAGCACCTGCTGCACCTGGGTGCCGTCGGCGTTGACGTGCAGCGCCGGCGCTGCCAGGCGGCACTCCAGCGACACCGCCGCCGGCAGCGTGGAACGCAGCAGCCGCACCGATTCCTCCACCAGCGGCTGCAGCGGCTGGTTGACCAGCGCCTGCGGCTGGCGGCGGCCGAACGCGAGGATCTGCTGCACCAGGTCGCGGGCGCGCACGCTGGCCTTGTGGATCTGCTCCAGGCTCGCGAGCGCCGGGTGGCCGGCACCGATGTCCTCGCGCGCCAACGCGACGTTGCCGAGGATCGCCGCGAGGATGTTGTTGAAGTCATGCGCGATGCCGCCGGCCAGCGTGCCGATCGACTCGATGCGCTGCGATTCGCGCAGCTGTGCCTCGAGCGAGCGGCGCTCGCGGTCGCTGCGCCACAGCCGGCGCACCATCACGATGATCAGCAGGTGCAGCAGCAGCCAGGCCAGCGCGGTGAACAGCGCCAGGCGCCGCCAGCTGGCGAGCACGTCGTCGTGGCTGAGCGCTACCGTCAGGAAGAACGGGTAGCCCTTCACGACCACCGTGCCCGAGATGCGCCGCACGCCGTCGGTGAAGGCGACGTACTCGTTCACCGCCTCCGGCTGCCCGGCCTTGACCGCGCGCAGGATCGGCTGGTCGGGCGGCATCGGCTTGTTGACCTCGGCATCGATCTGCGGCCAGCGCAGCACCAGATTCCCGGCCTCGGTGCGGCGCAGGAACACCGTGCCGTTGCGGCCGATGTCGAGCTTGCGGAACTGCTGCTGGAAGTAGGTGAGGTCAAGCGGCGCCAGCGCGGCACCGACGAACCGGCCTTGCGCATCGAGCACCGGGCGCGTCATCACGATGGTCGGGCGCTGGCTGACGCGGCCGGTCACCACATCGGTGAACAGCAGGCCGGCCTGCGCGTCGCGCTGGTAGGCCTTGAAGAACGAGCGATCGGCATAGTTCGCCATCGGCGTGGTGGACGACGAGGTCACGTAGCGCTGGTCGCCGCGGGCATCGATGATGCGCAGCGCGATCAGCTCGTCGAAATCGCGCAGCATCGCGTCGAGTTCGCCGTTGACCTGCCGGGCGTGGGCGAGTTCGCCCTGCGGTGCGAGCGCCGCGGGCGGCACCGTCTGCGTCAGCGCGCGCAGCACGGCATCGGTGCGGCGGAAGGTGCCGTCCATGCGCACCTCCAGCGTGCGCGCGTAGTTCAGCGCGGTGGTCTGGGCGGACTGGATGGCATCCTGCCGCGCCACCCACAGCAGCCAGCCGATCAGCAGCGAGGCGGCCAGCGTTGCACCGACCAGCAGGGCCGCGAACTTGCGACGCGGCGGATGCAGTGCGGCGGTCGCCGGCGGGAGTGTGGCCATGGGATGGGCTTTTAGCCCGGCGCGGCGGGCGGCGCAATCGGGGGCGCCGAGCGTGCACCCCGGCGTGAAATCATTGCGCAAGCGTCTCAATGCGCAGCCCGAGGTGCCGATATCCTGCACAGGTGGACAGCTCGTCAGGGGAGGCGTGGCGCCACCGTGAACCAGTGCACAAGTCCGGAAGTCGAGCGTGATCAAGAAAATAGCCGTCAGCGAGTTGCGCCTGGGCATGCATGTCCACGAGTTCTGCGGCTCGTGGATGGATCACCCGTTCTGGCGCTCGAAATTCACGCTGAAGAGCGACRCCGACTTCGAACGCATCCAGTCCGGCGGCGTGACCGAACTCTGGATCGACACCGGCAAGGGCCTGGATATCGAAGGGCCCGCGGCCACGGTACGGGCCATCACGCAGGAATCGGTGGCCGACGAGGTCGAGCGCGAGCTGGAGTTCGTCGCGTCGATGCCGATGGAGTTCGATGCGCTCGACAGCGGCGATGCCGCGATGGCCAAGGCCGCCGCGCTGTACCGCCGCTCGGTGCCGAAGATCGCGTCGATGTTCGGCGAGGCGCGGCTGGGCCGCGCGATCGACGCCGGCCAGTGCGAGGAGCTGGTCGAGGAGATCTCCGAATCGGTGCTGCGCAACCCCGGCGCGCTGATCAGCGTCGCGCGGCTCAAGCGCGCCGATGAATACACCTACATGCACTCGGTGGCCGTCTGCGCGCTGATGGTGTCGCTCGGCCGCCAGCTCGGCCTGCAGGGCGAGCAGCTGAAGAAGGCCGGCCTGGCCGGCATGCTGCACGACCTGGGCAAGGCGGTGATGCCGCTCGAGGTGCTGAACAAGCCCGGCAAGCTCACCGATGCCGAGTTCGACATCATGAAAAGCCACCCCGAGCGCGGCCACGAGATGCTGCTCGAAGGTGGCAGCGCCGGCGCCGTGGTGCTCGACGTGTGCCTGCACCACCACGAGAAGGTCGATGGCAGCGGCTACCCGCACAAGCTGTCGGGCGAGCAGATCAGCCTGTTCGCGAAGATGGGCGCGGTGTGCGACGTGTACGACGCGATCACCTCGGTGCGGCCGTACAAGAGCGGCTGGGATCCGGGCGAGGCGCTGCGCCGCATGGCGCAGTGGAAGGGTCACTTCGAGCCGCGCGTGTTCCAGGCCTTCGTCAAGACGGTGGGCATCTACCCGATCGGCTCGCTGCTGCGGCTGCAGTCCGGCAAGCTCGCGGTAGTGACCGCGCAGAACGCGCAGAACCTGCTGGCACCGAAGGTCAAGGCCTTCTTCAGCACCAAGTCGAACATGCGCATCGAGCCGCTCGAGATGGACCTGGGCAGCGCCTGGTGCCAGGACAAGGTGCTGCGCTGCGAATCGCCGGACGAATGGAAGTTCAAGGATCTCGATATCCTCGCGGGCGTGCAACGCAATGGATGACCCACCCCCGAGGCGCTGACGCGCCTCCCCCTCAAGGGGGCGCCTCCAGTGGCCCGGCAAAGCCGGCTCCACGGAGGCTGCTGGATCGGGAACGACGCATCGAAGACAGCCCGCAGCTTGATGCCCGTACCGCCGCTCCGGCRTAGTCCGCCAAGCGCGGCTGATTCATACCAGAACAGCCTCCGCAAGCACCCTCGCTCGGAACCGTTGCGGCAGGTCCGCCGGCGTCAACAGATCAACGCGAACACCGAGCAACTCCTCGAGCTCTGCGTGCAGCCCCCCCAGATCGAAGAGTGTCGCCCCCGGCAGCGCATCCACCAGAAGATCGAGGTCACTCCCATCCTTGTCGGTGCCCAGCAGCACCGAGCCAAATACTCTCGGATTGGCCGCACGGAACCTGCCGACGGTTGCTCGAACAGCACCTCGCTGACGGTCCAGGGCAATCGATGGTCGCATTTTGCTGGGGCGTAAGTTGGCGGTGAGTGCTGCCGTTCTATCACACCGCTCACGGCCGGTTGAAGAACTCCCACATCAGCGCGTTCGCCGACACCGCCTGGCTCGGCGCCTCGCCGCGTGCCTTCTGCCCACCGGGCCACGAATGCCCGCCGGTCTCGGTGACGCACAGCTTCACCTGCGCCGCGCCGCTGCACGACACATGCACCTCGCAGCGAGCACCCGGCTTCTCCAGCACCGTCCGGGGCGCACCGGTGCAGGCATCGTGGCGCACCCACCGCGCCACCGTGTCGGGCACCGACGCGAACTCGCCGGTCGCCCCACGCAGCCGCGTGTTGCTGCTGAACCCGCCGTCGAACGGCACCATCGGGTCGTTGCGCGCATGGAGGTGCAGCACGCTGACCGGCCGCGCCGGCGTGCAGCGCCGCGTGTTGTCGGTGCCGGCCACCGCGGCGATCGCGCTGAACACATCGCCGGCCTCGCAGGCGAGCCGGTAGACCATCATCGCGCCGTTGGACATGCCGGTCGCGAACACCCGGTTCGGGCCGACCACCATCTGCTGCTGCAGGTTCGCGACCACCTGCCGGATGAAGCCGACATCGTCGACCTCGCGGTCGCGCGCCTGGCCGCAGCAGCTGCCGGCATTCCAGGTGGCGAGCGTGCCGCGGCGCAGGCGGCTGTAGCCGTTCGGGAACACCAGCACCGCGCCCTCGCGCTCCGAGAGGCTGATCAGCCCGTAGTTCGCATCATCGGCCTGGTAGTCCATGCTCCCGCCGCCGCCGTGCAACGCGACGACCAGCGTCTGCGGCCTCGCGGCATCGAAAGCCTTCGGCACGTGCACGCGGTACGTGCGGTCGAGCTCGCCGTGCCGCACCGTGTAGCGGTAGTCGCCGGGCGTGGCGATGCGGGCCCGCGGGTCGTCCTGCGCCTGGCACAGGCTGTTGCACAACAGCAGCCCCAGGGCTGCGGCGAAACCGGTCAGGCGGCGCATAGTTTCACCTTCGCTGCAAGATCCTGCGTCGAGCTTACGACCCTGGGC